>CAINEG010000159.1 GCA_903847655.1 uncultured Bacteroidota bacterium | reverse complement strand
CCAGTAGTAGCGCCTACTTTATTTACTGAACCAACAACAAATTCGACGCCTACAGTTTAGTAAAAAAAACTTAAATTACAATCCCGCCCCGTTTCCGATTTTTCGGGTGAGGCGGGATTTTTTATTTTTAATATAAATTCTTTTTTATGCGTATTATTTTAATGTTTTTATTTTTCCCTTTGCTGCTGCAAGCACAAAACAATTCCATTGCAGAAAAAACCAAGTCGATGGAATTACACCAAGGTTATTTTAATTATTGGTGGGATGCAGGACAGGGAAAAATATACGTAGCCATTGATAAATTAGAACTACCATTTTTGTATGTCAATTCATTGCCTGCCGGGCTAGGATCCAATGATATAGGGCTTGACAGAGGTCAGATTGGGGATAGCAGAATTGTCTATTTTCAAAGAGTTGGTAAGAAAGTATTGCTCACCCAGCCCAATTATGATTATCGTGCCATCACCAATGATCCAAGAGAGCAAAAAGCAGTGAATGAATCTTTTGCACAATCCATACTTTTTAGCTTCAGCGTAGAAGCAGAAGAAAACAATACCATCTTGATTGATGCTACTCCTTTCTTTTTAAGAGACGCTCATGGCGTGTCAGACAGAATTAGAAAAATGAAACAAGGTACTTACGCATTGAGCGAACCAAGGTCTGCCATTTACATCAAGAATACCAAAAACTTTCCAAAGAATTCAGAATTTGAAGCCACCCTTACTTTTATAGGCGGCGCAGACGCAGGTAGATTCATTCAAACCATTGCTCCATCCACTGAAGCACTGACTGTAAGAACGCACCATAGTTTTGTAGAACTTCCAGACAATAATTATACACCCAGAAATTACGATATAAGAAGTGGCTATTTTGGCAACAGTTATTTTGATTATGGAAGTGACATTAGTGAACCCATTCAGAAAATGGTCATCAATAGACATCGTTTATTTAAAAAAGATCCTACTGCCGCTTTGAGCGAACCAGTGAAACCTATTATTTATTATCTAGACAACGGTACCCCCGAACCTATTCGATCTGCCTTACTGGATGGTGCAAGATGGTGGAATCAAGCTTTTGAAGCAGCGGGCTATAAAAATGCTTTTCAAGTAAAAGTATTACCAGATTCAGCAGATCCAATGGACATTCGATACAATATGATCAATTGGGTACATCGTTCCACAAGAGGTTGGAGTTATGGATCGACCATCTCTGATCCAAGGACTGGAGAAATCATCAAAGGGCAAGTTACCTTGGGCTCCTTACGTGTACGTCAAGATTATTTAATATTCACCGCTTTACTTTCTCCTTACATCGATGGAAAACCTGTAACAGACAAAATGAGGACCGCTGCTTTGCAAAGATTGAGACAGTTGGCAGCGCATGAAGTAGGCCATACCATTGGCTTACAACATAATTATGCATCAAATTACAATGATCGCGCATCCGTGATGGACTACCCACACCCCAATGTATTCGTGAATGAAAAAGGAGAAATAGATTTTTCAAAAATTTACACTAATGAAATTGGCGCCTGGGATAAGCGCGCTATCATTTATGGCTACCAAGATTTTGGGGGGATAAGTGCAGAGACAGAAAAGGCTGCTTTAGACAATCTATTGGCAGAGAATTCTAAAAATGGTTTGTTGTTTATTGCAGATGCGGATGCAAGAGCGGCAAGTGGTTTTCATCCTTATGCCCATTTATGGGACAACCAAGCTGATGCAGTGGCTGGTTTGGACCAAGTATTGGCTGTAAGAAAAAAAGGATTGGAACAATTTGACGAATCGGCCATCACCAATGGCACACCACTAAGTAAATTAGAAGATGTACTAGTTCCCCTGTACAATTACCACCGCTATCAATTCGAGGCAGTCACTAAGTTGATTGGGGGCATGAATTATAATTACAGTGTTCGTGGTGATGCAGGTCAAATTAAACCAACCATTTTAAGTAATGCGATTCAACAAAAAGCTTTGTCTGCGGCATTAGCTTGCTTGTCTGCTAGTTCATTAGTAATACCTGAAAGAATTTTAGCATTGATTCCACCTCGCCCTCCGATGTATTATGGCGTGGGTGAATTATTTGACAAAAGAACAGGCATGAGCTTTGATGCATTGGCAGCGGCAGAAGCATTGGCAGATTTTGAATTAGGCTTTTTATTCAATGTGGAAAGAGCCAATAGATTGGTACAAAATAAAGCCAGGGCTAATACCATCGGCTGGGATCAAGTATTAGATGCTATTTTAGAAAAAACATGGTATACGAAAATACCAACAGGTTTAGAAGGAAGCATTCAATTGCAAACACAAGAATTAACCTTGACTTGGTTGCTAGGTGTGGCGCAAAGCCCTGAGGCCAATTATGAAGTGAGAAGCATTTGCAATGATCGAATCCAACTATTAAAATCTAAATTAGAAGCTTTAGCAAAAACAGATCTTGCCCACAAAGCACAATACAATTATGCTTTAGAAAGAATTAATAATCCAAAAGACATTGTACTTCCTAAACCTACCATCATCCCTCCGGGCGCGCCCATTGGATGTGATCTAGATTAGTTTATTAATTAAAGTCTTATTATATATAGACTTTGAAAGAAGAACCTCACAAAAAAGCCTTCCCGATAAATCGGGGAGGCTTTTTTAAAATCATTAGCGTGTTCAAAAAACGAGGGGCCCGTTTATGGGGTCCCTCGAAAAAATCATTATTATTAATAAACAAGGGCCTTAAATTCTTTAAAGGCCCTTATTTATTAAATGAACATTCTTATAGGTTCTTCTAAATTCGCTTTTAAGGTTTGTAAGAAGGCAGACCCTGTTGCACCATCTACCACTCTATGGTCACAACTTAAAGTTACATTCATCACATTGCCTGGTACAATTTGACCATTTTTTACCACAGGCTCTTGTGCAATACCACCTACTGCTAAAATACAAGCATCTGGAGGATTGATGATGGCCGTGAATTGATCTATGCCAAACATACCTAAATTAGAAATCGTAAATGTGCTTCCTTCCCAATCTGAAGGTTGTAATTTTTTATCTTTTGCTTTTTTAGCAAACTCTTTAACTGAAACACTTATCTCATCCAAAGAAAGGCCATCAGCAAAACGAAGTACAGGAACTAATAAACCTTCGTCCACTGCCACTGCAATACCAATATTCACATGATGGTTTTCACGAATCACATCACCCAACCAACTGCTGTTTACTTTAGGATGTTGTTTCAAAGAAAGGGCTACTGCTTTAACAATAAAATCGTTGAAGCTGATTTTAACAGGGGCCGTTTCATTCATTACTGTTCTTGCAGCAATGGTGGCATCCATATTAATCTTCATGGTTAAGTAAAAATGCGGCGCTGTAAATAAACTTTCACTTAAACGTCTCGCAATGGTTTTACGCATTTGAGAAACTGGTGTATCTACAAAACTTACTTGACCTACAAAATTACTTCTGGTCGTATTTATTTTTCCTCCTGCAGTAGAAGTAGCAGGCGTATAATTTTCTAAATCAGTTCTAGTAATTCTTCCATGTTCACCGCTGCCTTTCACATATTTTAAATCGATGCCTTTGTCTTTGGCGATTTTTTTTGCCAAAGGAGAGGCAAATATTCTTCCATCATTCACCACTTGTGCACTAGTGCTGGATGGCGCTGGACTTGCAGCTACTGCTGCTGTTGCAGGTACTGCAGGTGCAGCTTTTGGCGCTTCTGTGGCTGCCACATTCTTAGGTGCTTTGATAGATTTTACAATACCATCAATATCTAAACCAGGTTGACCAATGATACATAACAATTCATTCACCAATATTTTTTCTCCTGCCTGCGCACCTTGATACAATAAAATTCCATCTTTATAAGATTCCAATTCCATGGTGGCTTTATCCGTTTCGATATCTGCCAACACTTCTCCTTTTGTCACCTTGTCGCCTACTTTTTTATGCCAACCTGCAATCACCCCTTCGGTCATGGTATCACTTAAACGTGGCATCAAGACTACTTCTTCCATGGCAGTTGCATCCGCAATTGACGCAACAGTAGATGGATCAGATTCAACAGCAAGCGGACTTGATTCGGTAGCTGGTGCAGTTGCCGCAGCTCCATTTGTATTTTTTGCAATCAACGCAGAAATATCTTCTCCCACTTTTCCAAAAATGGCCAATAAATCGTTTACTTGTAATTTTCCACCTCTTGGTGTACCTATATGTAATAAAATGCCATCTTGATAGCTTTCTAATTCCATGGTGGCTTTGTCCGTTTCAATCTCGGCCAATAGATCACCTTTTTTAACGGTATCCCCCACTTTTTTATGCCATGCAGCCACCACCCCTTCGGTCATGGTATCGCTTAAACGGGGCATTAAGATAACTTCTGCCATAGGTAAAAGTAAGTTTTGTAATTAAGCCGTGAAATTACGTCAAAATTGTTTTTTTTCCCACCAGAAAAAGCAATTTTATAGCAAAAACAGTCAAATTCAAGGCTATTTGAGCAAAAGAGTGGATACTATTGGCCTTGCGCCAAACTATAGGCTTTCTTATCTGCCCACATATTCAATATTTCTAGGGAACAGATGGTAAAATCCATGGCCAAAGCGCGGTATAAATCAATCACCTCATTTTGTGACATGGGCAATTCATTCGCAGTCTCAAACCTGCAATAATATTGATTCACCAAATTGGTAAATATAGAGCCTGAAGGCCAAACCTGTGTTCCTCTATTGGTGATGGTCACCAATTTTAGGGCCTCAGTTGTATGACTTAAACATTTGTCTGCAATTACTAGCGGTTGATCATTACTTTCTATAAAAAAATCTACCCCTACAATTTTATGTTGATCATTTAAATCACTTTGCAACATAGGATGATGTTCCAATTTAAAATTGGTGGGTGTTACATAAAAATTAGGTAAGAGTGGTTTTGGATTATGCTTGGGTTGCTTTCCAAAATTATCAATAATGGCTTGTGCAAAAACAGTTGTATTGACCGAGGGTATTGATTTATCACCAAAATCCCCAGTATGAATGCCAGATTCTAAAGTAAACAACAATGCATTTTCAATCATGATGGCTTGTTCCATCAAACCTAAATGTCTAAGCATACTTAATCCACTTAACAATAAAGAAGTTGGATTGGCAATGTTTTTTCCAGCTATATCTGGTGCTGTTCCATGCACTGCTTCAAAAATAGAAATATGATCTCCAATATTGGCAGACGGCGCAAAACCAAGCCCACCTACTAATCCAGCACATAAATCACTTACGATATCTCCTTGTAAATTAGTTAAAACAATCACATCAAATAAATCGGGGCGACTGACCAATTTCATGCACAAGTCATCTACAATGACATCATCTGCTTTTAATTCAGGATATTCTTTGGCTACTTCTTTAAATACTTCCAAAAATAAACCATCCGTTAATTTCATGATATTGGCCTTGTGGCCACAAGTAATTCTTTTGGCTCCTTTTTTCTTGGCCATTTCAAATGCATAACGAATCACCTGCTCGCTACCTGGACGTGTAATAAAACGTCTACCTAAGGCTACATCCTGCGTTAGCATGTGTTCAATACCTCCGTAAGTATCTTCGATGTTTTCTCTTACAATGGTTAAATCAATCGCAATACCTGCTTTACTAAAAACGGTATCAACGCCACTTAGGGTTTGAAATTTTCTATCGTTCGCGTAAGTATTCCAAGTTTTTCTTGCAGTTACATTCACACTTTTTACCCCCTTGCCCTTAGGCGTTTCCATCGGACCTTTGAAAAGTATGCCCAAGGCTTCAATCGTGTCTTTGGCTTGAGGGGTCATGCCATTGTTAAACCCTTTATCAAAAACCCATTTACCCATGTCCACAAAATCATAGTCCAGGGGCACTTTGGCCGCATTGAAAATGGTGATTACTGATTCCATGATTTCGGGCCCAATGCCATCTCCTTTTGCAACTGCGATCTTCATTTTTGATAAATTTTAGCTTGAAAACCAATTCTAGGCCTGGCCTAATTCATTAGTTTTCGCAAAGTTACGCGACTTATGGGGTCTAATAAAAAAATAGACTACCTTTTTATATAAGAGGGGCAAATATTTGGTACTTTTATCCTGCAGTATTACCTGCCTTGTATAACTGACAGTTTACTTATGGTCTCAAAAATTTCAGAAGGTGTTGAAGTAAGCATAGAAACCTTTTATCAAAAGGATTACAGCAATCCTATGCAAAATGAGTACATGTTTGCTTACCGCATCACTATTGAAAATCACAACTCTTTTCCTGTCAAATTATTGAAACGTTATTGGGAAGTTTTTGACAGCAATTCAGAACATAGAATTGTTGAAGGCGAAGGCGTTGTGGGGGTTCAGCCCTTAATTATGCCTGGTAAACATTATCAATATGTGAGCGGCTGTCATTTAAAGAGCGAATTGGGAAAAATGCAAGGCCATTATACGATGGAAAACATCGAAACTAGGGATTTAATCAATGTCAATATCCCGGCATTTAAAATGGTGGCGCCAGTTAAATTAAACTAAGCCTGAAAGCAAGGCTGTTGCCCTTTCTCTGCTGCAATAAATCTTACTTAAATAGCCAGTTTATTTCTTTTAAAAAACCGACCTTTGCTTTATGAAGATTTGTATCGCTCAACAGAATTATCATATTGGCAATTTTGAACAAAACACGCATAAAATTTTATGCGCTATTGAAGAAGCCAAAAAACTAGGAGCGGATTTAATTTTATTTAGTGAGATGAGCGTTTGCGGCTATCCTGCCAGAGACTTTGTGGAGTTTGATGATTTTATTGCAAAATGTTACGAAAGTATCGATACCATTAAAGCCGCAGCTGATACCATTGGCGTTTTAATTGGCAGCCCCGCGCGCAATCCCAATAAAAAAGGAAAGGACTTGTACAACGCTGCGTTTTTTTTGTACGAAAAAAAGATTCTTGCAGAAATACATAAAACATTGTTACCTACTTACGATGTATTTGATGAGAACAGATACTTTGAACCTGCAGAGGATTGGAAAGTAATTCCATTCAAAGGAAAAAATTTAGCTATTACCATTTGTGAAGATATATGGAACTTAGGAGACAACCCATTGTACCGAATTTGTCCCATGGATAAAATGATGGATCAACATCCAGACATCTTATTAAACTTAAGTGCTTCTCCTTTTGATTATACGCATGACGAAGATCGAAAAGCCACCATTAAATCGAATGTATTAAAATACAAGATTCCCTTATTTTATTGCAATGCCATTGGTAGCCAAACCGAAATTGTTTTTGATGGCAGTTCCTTGGTTTTTGATAAAAATGCCAACTTATGTGGCGCCCTGCCTATGTTTGAATCGGCCCTGGCGGTTTTTGATTGTGCCGATGATGGATCTATTCTTGCCCCAATTTTAGAACCTGCAGCCAGTGTTCCGAGCAAGGAGCTGAATCCTTTAAAATTAATTCCAGATTTAAATATTGATCAAGTTTACCAAGCATTGGTATTAGGTGTGAAAGATTATTTTAATAAAATGGGATTTAAAAAAGCAATTTTAGGTTCTTCTGGAGGCATTGATTCTGCAGTAACCTTGGCCATTGCTTGCGAAGCCTTAGGCAAAGAAAATGTACATGCCATTTTAATGCCTTCTCCTTATTCCACCGAACATTCTGTTAACGATGCAGTTCAATTAAGTAAAAATTTAAATAACCCTTACGACCTCATTCCAATCAAGGAAGTGTATGAAAGTTTTTTAAGCACTTTGAAACCTTTGTTTAAAGACCTTCCTTTTTCTTTGGCAGAAGAAAACATTCAAAGTAGATCGAGAGGTAATTTATTGATGGCCCTGGCCAATAAATTTGGTTATGTATTATTAAACACTTCCAATAAAAGTGAATTAGCTACCGGCTATGGCACTTTATATGGAGACATGGCAGGTGGCTTAGGTGTTTTGGGAGACTGCTATAAAATGCAAGTGTATGAACTAGCCAAATACATCAATCGTAACAAAGAAATTATTCCTGTAAACATTATCACCAAGGCACCTAGTGCAGAATTGAGACCCGACCAAAAAGACAGTGACAGTTTACCAGCTTATGAAATTTTAGATCAGATTTTGTTTCAATACATTGAAAAAAGAGCAGGTCCTGCCATCATTAAAGCATTTGGATTTGATGCAGGCTTGGTTGATAAAACTTTGAAGATGGTAAACACGAACGAATACAAGCGGAATCAGTTTTGTCCCATCATTCGTATTTCACCTAAAGCATTTGGCGTTGGCCGCCGTGTTCCGATTGTGGCTAAATATTTAAATTAGCAGTCCTAATTTTATAGGGTACGATTCTTTTAAAACTTATATTGTACTATCAATAACTTCAATTCTGATATGAAAAAAGTATTTTTTCTTAGTCTAAGCTTGTTCTTGCTTTGTATAAGCTTAAGCAGTTTCGCCCAAAACCAATCATCCATTTTACCCGGAGCTTATCAAACAGCCGAATACTTGCCTTTATTAAAAAACAAAAGGGTGGGAATTTTCACCAACCATACCGCCGTGGTCAATGGGCAACACCTTATTGATACTTTATTACTGGCAGGTATTTCCATTCAAAAAATATTTACTCCAGAGCATGGCTTAAGAGGCACTGCAGATGCAGGAGAAATCACTAAAGACGGAATTGACTCAAAAACAGGCCTACCCATCGTTTCCTTGTATGGCAACAAATTCGGACCCGATGAAAAAGACTTGAAAGACCTTGATATTTTACTATTTGACATTCAAGATGTAGGTGCTCGTTTTTATACTTATATTTCTTCCTTACAATATTTTATGGAAGCGGCAGCGGCCAACAATATGCCACTGATCATTTTAGACAGGCCCAACCCCAATGGATATTATATAGATGGGCCTGTACTTGAAAAGCCATTTTCAAGTTTTGTTGGGAAAAACACCATCCCCATTGTTTATGGCATGACCATTGGAGAATATGCCAGTATGTTGAAAGGGGAACATTGGATGAAAGACAGCAGGAGCAATGGTTTTACACTCACCATCGTCCCTTGCAAAAATTATGACCATACTAGTTTGTATTCCATTGGCATTGCCCCTTCTCCCAATTTAACAAGCATGAATGCCATCTACTGGTATCCCACCACTTGTTTGATTGAAGGAACTATTTTAAGCGAAGGCAGAGGCACAGATCATGCTTTTGAATACCTTGGACACCCATTAATCGCCAACAAAGGTTTTGAATTCACGCCTATTTCAAAAAAAGGCGCGCAAGCACCAAAATTAAAAAATCAAATTTGTTATGGTTGGGATCTGTCTCAAAGAAAAGCGCCGACCCATAAAATTGATCTTGAACTGCTGATCGAAATTTACGATGCTTTTCCCCTAAGAGATTCTTTTTTTGTAGCATCCAAAGGCAAGAATACAAGCTATTATTTCAATAAATTGGCTGGCAATGCCAGTTTGATGGAACAAATCCAAGCTGGGCAATCTGCTAAAGACATCAGAGCTAGCTGGCAAAAAGGAATCACCAAGTTTAAAAAGATTAGAAAAAAATATCTACTGTACAAAGATTTTGAATAATAAAAAAGGTCCCCCGTTTTTCGGGGGACCTTTTTTATACAATGCTAGTTTTGATTAATTTCCAATAATGGGAATCATTAATTTATGAACTACTTCATTCAAAGCTTTCACGCCTTCTTTTTTAATGGTTTCATATTTCTTTAATTGATCCTCCGCTTGTGCTTTTAATTCTGCATAAGTTTCTTTTACTTGTTTAGTAGGGGCTACATAGCCTGCTGCTGCAGATTCAAATATACCTGACAACTTATCATCCAAACGAATAGGGAAGTTTAAAACATCTTGAATACTCTTCGCCTTGGTTTGGTGTAAAGCTTCTTCAATAGTTTTCAGGCTAGAAAGTAGCATCTCGCTTTGCTTTTGGAAATTACTATCCTTGGTTTTCTTTTGTAAAACTTGCACCTGTGTGCGAATTTCCTTGATGCCTTTCATGGCTTTGATAATGTCGCTGAAACTAGCAGACACTTCTAATAAGAATTGCTCCTGTGCTTTAAGGTCGGCATTGGCTACTTTATAATTAGGATCGGCGATGATTTCAAAAGGATAAGTCACCGAATCTTGATCAATGCTTACTTTAGCAAAGTACTTGCCTGGGGCAGCCAATACAGGACTGGTAGTGCCATTCCAGAAAATTAAATCTTCTGCTGGTTTTTCGATTTCTTTGTGGTACAAGTTCCAAGTAAATTGTTGCATACCATTCTCTACTACTATATTTGATTTCTCTTTTCCGGTTTCTTTAGAACTAAAATGTCTAACCAATTTTTTGTTCTCGTCTAAGATGTCTATTTGTATAGTGGTACTATCCGTCACATCCTTCAACCAATAATTAATCACCGCTCCTTTAGGAGGATTCATACCCACATTTGCTGGCATACTTGCTCTGGCACCGCGATTGCGACGTCCTCCCATTTGAGGAGGTACACGGTAGGTATTGGCTACAGGGAATACTTTAGAAGCAGTGGCATTGCTTGCTTGATAATTCTCAATAAAAGACATATCATCTAAAATGTAAATACTTCTTCCTTGTGTACCTATAATTAAATTATTATCGCGCACAAGTAAATCTGTAATTGGCGTCAAAGGCAAATTCAATTGCAATGACTCCCAAGATTTACCATCATTGACAGATACATACAATCCATATTCAGTACCTGCAAATAAGACTCCTGCTTTTCTTGGGCTTGCTACAATGGCTCTGGTGAAATGTAGTGGATTGATGCCACTCGTAATTTTTTCCCAAGTCTCCCCATAATCATGGGTAACATATAAATAAGGTGCAAAATCATCTAATTTATATCTAGTCCCTGCAAAATAAGCAGTTCCTTTTCTAATGGGATCTATTTCTACTCTATTCCACATCATCCATTGTGGGACATCTTTAGGTGTGACATTTTTCCAGTGTGCTCCACCATCTTTACTTACATTAATTAAGCCATCATCACTTCCTGTCCACAACAAATCTTTTTCTAATGGAGATTCTGCTGCTGTAAATATGGTACAATAATACTCTACACTGGTATTGTCTTGTGTAATAGGACCGCCAGAACTTTTTTGTCTACTCTTATCATTGGTGGTTAAATCCGGAGACAATTGTGTCCAACTTGCACCATCATTTTCAGAAGCAAATAAATGGTTACCTGCGGTATATAATTTTTTAGGATTGTGTGGGGAAAAGAAAATGGGATGATTCCATTGAAAACGATATTTCTGTACATCTGCACCAGCACCCATTGGATTATCTGGCCATACATTCACTACTCTATTCTCTCCTGTTTTGTGATCGTATCTGGTAATCAAGCCGCCATAAGAACCACCATACACCACTTCATTGTTTAAAGGATCTGCTACTATATAACCACTCTCCCCGCCAGCTGTTACTTCGAAATCACTTTCTCCAATATAAGCACCATAAGAACTTGATAAAATTCTAAAAGCAGAATTGTCTTGTTGCGCACCTAATACCCTATAAGGAAAATGATTGTCTGTGCTTAAGCGATATACTTGAACCGTAGGCTGGTTCATCACTGAGCTCCAATTTTTAGCGCCATCTAAACTTACTACAGCACCGCCATCATCACACAAAATCATTCTTTTGCTATTTTTAGGATCGATCCATAAATCATGGTGATCTCCATGTTGTGTTCTAACTGCTGCAAAGGTTTTTCCGCCATCACTAGATACCATGAAATTTACATTGGGGCAATACACTTTATTTTCATCTGCTGGATCTACAAATACCTTGGTATAATACCAGGCACGTTGACGGATGTTATTGTCGCTGTTGACCAAATCCCAAGTTTTACCTGCATTTTCTGATACATATAAACCGCCGTCTTTGTTTTCAATTAAAGCATATAATTTATCTGTATTAGATTTTGCCACCGCAATAGCAGTAATACCCCATACCCCTTTTGGAAATCCTTTATTGGTTTTGATAGAAGTCCATGTTTCTCCACCATCCGTACTTTTGTATAAACCAGAGCCCGCTCCACCACTTTCCAAACTATAAGGGGTACGAATTAATTGCCATGTGCCTGCATACATTATTTCTGGATTGCTTGGATCTATCACTAAATCACTTGCTCCTGTTTGTTCATTGACATACAAAACTTTTTTCCAATTTTGTCCACCATCGATACTTTTAAATACGCCTCTTGTTTCGTTAGGTCCAAACAAATGACCCATCACTGCGGCCCAAACAATATCTGGATTTTTTGGATGTACAATAATTCTTACAATATGTCTAGCTTCTTTTAAGCCTAAATTTTTCCATGTTTTTCCGTCATCGGTTGATTTCCACATACCGCCCAAACCCTCACTCACATTACCTCTCATAGTCCCTTCACCTTCACCTACATACACTATTGATTCATTGGTAGGGGCTAAGGCAATGGCCCCAATGGTGCCACCAAAGAAACCATCAGAAATATTTTTCCAATTGCTTCCTGCATCCGTAGATTTCCAAACACCTCCGCCCGTAGCACCCATGTAAAAAGTATTGACATCAGTATAAGAACCTACGCCTGCGGCAGCCCTGCCGCCTCTGAATGGCCCAATCAATCTAAAGTTTTGTGCTTTTATAATTGGATCCTGTGACAAACTTGTTGTTACAGCAGGAGCTACTGCTTTTTTCTTTTGTGCTTCAACCTGATTGACAAAAATCAAAGTGCAAAATGCAACTCCGATCAATAGAAATTTTTTCATGGTTTTTATTTTATTGATTCATAATCTTTAAACTTAGCAATGGGCGTGGCTTCTACTAATTTTCTAAAATCAGCCCAATCTTTGGTAAAGAAATCATTGGCTTTAACAAGCACTGTTTGAATGGCTGTTTCGGCCTCTGCTAATTTTTTATCTTCTTGTTCACCAGGCATCGTATTTTTTCCCAAGATCAACATACTTGCATCTCTTATGATTGAAATTGGCGTTATTGCATCAACAGTTCCATATCCTTGCTTCTCTTGCTTTTTACCCATGATGAATTCACGCAAAGCTTTAGATTTTACACCAATAGCTTTGTGCGCTTTATTTAAAGTATCCAAGCCCTTGTCTTTTTTATCTTTCCACTCAGTTTTTAATTGTGTCAACAAAGCATCTATTTCATCCAATTGATCCAAGACATTATTGAACTTGTCAACACTTGGCTGATGCTTCGCCAATAATACATCCTGCTTTTTTACCACTTCGTTAATATTAGACAACCTGGCGTCGTCTTTCACTTCTATCCAAGTGGAATCTTTTTGATTGTTCGCAGTCACGACTACTTTGTATTTACCAGCCAAAACATCACGGCCTCTAAATTCTTTTTCTTCCTCTGGATCTGCAGCACCTGCTTCTTCCATCATTCTTCTTCCACCTCCACCAGATTTTGGCATACCTGCAGCACGCTTACCTTTTTGTTCAAAACCCCAGTACTGTCTGTTAAAACCAGAATCAACTTTAAAACTTAGATTTCTAATCACAGAATCTTGCGCATCTTTAATTTGCACTTTCACTTTTTTAACGCTATCCATTATGTAAATCGTCAATGGATAACCTTTAGGACGATTGGTTCCATCATACATGCCCCAAGTACTCCATTCATAAGTGGCGTTTTTATAAGCAGCGTTGATAACCGCAGTAGGTGCTGATACAAAAAATGGTGCAGACTTCCCTTTGTTTTGTGCCAACTTACGCAATGGTTTAATATCGTCTAATACCCATAAGGCACGACCAAAAGTAGCAATGGCTAAATCTGCTTCTCTTTCTTGAATGGCAAAGTCATAAGTAGACACAGAAGGATAGCCATTTTTCCATTGTTGAAAACTCTCAGCATTGTCTAAACTCACATACATCCCTTGCTCTGTACCTACAAAAAATAAATTAGGTTCAACAATATCTTGAATAACAGTTAAGGCATAGCCAGTTACTTTGGCTGTACTTAAAATATTGGTCCAAGTTTTACCAAAATCTGTAGATCTAAATACATAAGGAGCAAAATCACCTTGTCTGTAATTATTGGCCACTACAAAAACTTCATTGGCTTGGTAAGTGGAAGGTCTAATTTGAGGAATCCATGCCCCTTTTGGAAGGCCTGTAATATTTGCTGTCATATTTGTCCAAGTAGTTCCACCATTAGTGGTCATTTGCACATTGCCGTCATCGGTACCTATCCAGATTAAATCTTTTTGAACAGTGGAAGGTGCAATACTGATAATGGTACAATGATTTTCTGCGCCAGTGATATCGACACTTAAGCCACCATTATTGGTTTGATCAATTTGTGCGCTATCATTGGTGGTTAGATCAGGAGAAATCACTTTCCAAGCGGCACCTTTGTTTAAGCTCTTGTGTAAAAATTGAGAACCAAAATAAATAGTTTTTTTATCGAAAGGATCTTGTGCAATGGCTGCATTCCAGTTAAAACGCAATAGCGTTTTTGCATCTGGCGCTGGAGGTTGTATATAAGCATTTTCTCCAGTAGATGTGTTGTACCTACCTACAGATCCACCCTGACTCATGGCGTATACCCAATTGGCATCTTCCGGATCAGGTGATACATCAAATCCATCTCCACCCCATAAATTATCCCAATAGAAATTTTTAATCCCCCCTTCTATATAAGTATAGGCTGGGCCTCTCCAAGAACCGTTGTCTTGCATCCCTCCCATGACATGGTAAGGAATTTCATTGTCCACATTCACATGATAAAATTGACCCACCGGAATTTTTTCATCAAACATCCAAGTTTTTCCACCATCTCTTGTGATACCAATTCCTCCATCGTTACCATCTATGATTAATTTATTATCGGTAGGATGAATCCAAAAAGCATGATGATCTGGATGAATGCCACTGTAAGGAATAATGGTTTCAAAACTTTTTCCAGCATCAATACTTTTTACCACCGTTTGACTAATGTACCATAAAGTGTTTTCATTCAATGGATCACAAATGATGTCTTGGAAATAAAAAGGACGATTGTCTACAATTGATTTTTGTGCATTCACTAAAGTAAAATTGTAACCGCCATCGTCACTTTTGTACAATCCACTTTTGGTAGATTCTACCAAAGCATATACTCTATTGGGATTTGATTTACTAATAGTAATACCTACACGACCCAGGTTACCCTCTGGCAGTCCATTCTCTTTACCCAATTTGGTGAAATTTTTTCCGCCATCAATGGTCATATAAATTCCACTTCCTTTACCGCCACTTTCTAAATGATAAGGATTGCGGTAATGATGCCACATGGCTACAAATAATTTATTCGGATTTTTTGGATCCATAATCATATCCCCCACACCAGAAGTGTCATTAGTAAACAAAATTTGATTCCAAGTTTCACCGCCATCTGTTGTTTTATATACCCCTCTGTTTTTACTTTGTCCATAAGGATTTCCAATGGCGCCCGCATAAACTGTACTTGGATTGGTTGGATCAATGATGACTCTATGGATATTTCTTGTTTGCTCCAAGCCCATTCTTTTCCAAGTCTTACCAGCATCTAATGTTTTATACATACCCTCGCCAATACTTACTGAATTTCTTGGATTGCCTTCGCCTGTTCCTACCCATACCACACTTGGATTGGATTGTTGAATGGCCAATGCACCAATATTTAAAATGGGTTGTTCATCAAATACTGGTGTCCAGCTTACTCCACTATTGCTTGTTTTCCAAACACCACCAGAGGCTGCCCCTATCCAAATATTATTAGGATTGGCTACTTCTGCATCAATGGTTGTGACACGACCACTCATAGACGCTGGACCCACATTGCGTGGTTTCCAATTTTTAAACACTTTATTGATGTCCACTTTTGCTTCGGTGGCAGCCACTACTGGTACTGATTTTTTTGCTTTTTGTGCAGACAAATTTGTCGCTGAGAAACCTAAAGTCAATACTAAGAATCCGGTCGTAAGTATACGCATGGTTAAATATTTGCTTATTTAAGAATAATGAATGTCTAAACTATCCATTTTTGGGCAAAAAATGGGAAAAAAGCGGAGAAAAAACGACTCATTTTGATGTATGGTATGGGTTTCAAACTTCCCCAACCAGGAAGGGTTTGAAAATCATAAGAGGGAAAGATGTTAAATCCTAAATTTCTATAGGATTTAACATCGTTCAATGATGCCGGCTATGCCCTGACCTCCACCAACGCAGGCAGTGACAATACCATATTTCTTATTCAAACGCGCTAAATCGTTCAAGATTTGTACCGTTAATTTGCTGCCCGTACAACCCAAGGGATGCCCAAGTGCAATGGCACCTCCATTGATGTTCACTTTATTGGTATCTAATTCAAGGGTTCTGATCACTGCCAAAGATTGTGACGCAAACGCTTCATTCAATTCAAATAAATCAATTTGGTCCTGCTTCATTCCGGCTTGTTTTAGCACTTTAGGCACAGCAGCAATGGGGCCAATGCCCATAATTCTTGGATGCACGCCTGCAGATGCACAATTCACTAATCGACCAATAGGTTTTAAGCCCAAACTATTCATCATTTTTTCACTCATCACCATGACAAAGCTTGCACCATCACTTGTTTGAGAAGAATTACCAGCAGTCACAGATCCTTTCAAAGCAAAGGCTGGCTTGAGTTTGGCCAGTGCTTCTAAAGTAGTATCGGCTCTTACACCTTCATCGGTATCTACGATAAAACTTCGCGTAGCTCTTTTATTTTTTTCATTGACATAGGTTTCATTAACTGTAATTGGTAATATTCCATTTTTAAAATAACCTTGGTCAATAGCTTGTTTTGCTTTTTGATGAGATGCTAGTGCAAAGGCATCTTGGTCTTCTCTTGAGACTTTATATTCATTCGCTACTGCTTCGGCAGTTAAACCCATCGATAAATAATAGTCAGGTTCATCCACCGTAATAGAATAGGCAGGTACTGTTTTCCAACCTGCGGTGGGGACCATAGACATGGATTCGGTTCCGCCAGCAAGGATACATTCCGCCATTCCTGTTCTTATTTTAGCAGTGGCCATGGCAATACTTTCTAAACCACTTGCACAATATCTATTAATGGTAATGCCTGGCACTTCAATTCCCAAGGCTTTGGCAGCAATGATCCTTCCAAACTGCAAGCCCTGCTCGGCTTCTGGAACTGCATTCCCCACGATTACATCATCAATTAGTGTAGGGTCCAAATTAGGCATAGTTTGCACCAAGCCCTTGATGACTTCAATGGCCAATTCATCGGAACGCATGAATCTAAACCCCCCTTTTTTACTTTTTGTTACTGCAGTTCTAAAACCTGCGACGATATAAGCTTCTTGCATAAAATAAAAATTTTGAAATAGTTCATCAATGGTTGCCTAAAGGTAGGCCTTTTTATAAAAAGTTGTTTATGCAACTAAATATTTCATTGTAAATTTGCGGTATGTTATATTCCTTGCTCCGAAACTGCTTATTTACGCTACCACCCGAAATTGCACACCAGGTTTCTATGAAAGGTTTGCAGCTGGGCCATTCTGTGCCCTTGATTAAAAATCAATTGGCCAATCGTTTTCAATACAAGGAAACTAATTTAGCAAAAACCTGTTTTGGACTCCAGTTTCCTAACCCTATTGGCCTAGGTGCCGGCTTTGATAAAAATGCAAGCTATTTAGACGAATTGGAAATGCTGGGTTTTGGCTTTGTAGAGATAGGAACGGTGACACCCAAACCTCAAGCGGGCAATTCAAGACCAAGGTTATTTAGAATACCTGATCAAAAAGCATTGATCAACAGAATGGGTTTTAACAATGATGGGGTCGAAATGATTGCTAGAAGATTAAACCAAAGAAAAGAAAAATCCAATTCAATCTTAATTGTGGGTGGCAATATTGGAAAAAATAAAGTGACCGACAACAAGGAGGCATGGATAGATTACTGCACCAATTTTAAAGCATTAGAAAATGTAGTTGATTATTTTGTGGTGAATGTAAGTTCACCTAATACACCAGGCCTTCGAGAATTACAAGAAAAAGAATCTTTAAGAAAAATATTTGCGGAGCTGCAAGATTTAAATAAAAACAATAAGCCCATCTTATTAAAAATTGCTCCCGATTTAGAAACAAGCGCTTTAGATGATATCATTGCTTTAACCAACGAAATAAAAATTGATGGCTTAGTAGCCACCAATACCACTTTGGACCGCAGCTTATTGAAAGGATTAAATATTGAAAGGGCTATCAAAATTGGCGCGGGTGGATTAAGTGGTCAACCCTTATTAGAAAAATCTACAGGCATTTTGAATTACTTGCACCAAGGCATTGGTGGTCGTATCCCCATCATTGCCAGTGGAGGTATTTTCAATGGCGCTGATGCCCAAGCAAAAATAAATGCTGGCGCTGCCTTATTGCAAGTATGGACCGGTTTTATTTATGAAGGTCCTTCCATTGTGAAAAATATCTGTCAAAGCTTAAGCGCAAAAAAATAATTATGATCAAGATACAAGCATTTTGCTTTAACGCTTTTCAGGAAAACACTTATGTATTGTACAATGAAAATAAAGAAGCCATCATCGTGGATCCAGGATGCTATACCCGCATCGAAGAAAAGATATTGACCGATTTTATTGTTGAACACGCATTAACGCCAACGCTTTTATTGAATACGCACTGCCATTTAGATCATGTGTTTGGTAATAATTTTATTCATGACACTTATGGATTGACGGCTATTTTGCACGCCAATGAACAAATCATATTGGATCGCTTGCCAGATGCTGCAGCCAAGTATGGCATTCCAGTAGAAGCCTACAGAGGCCCTATTCAATATGTGGAAGACCAAGCCATGATTGCCTTTGGAAAAGATGCTTTTAAAGTGTTGCTTACGCCAGGTCACTCACCAGGAAGTATCTGCTTTTACCATCAAAAACAAGATTTTATTTTAGGCGGAGACTTGATATTTAAAGATAGCGTAGGAAGAACAGACTTCCCAGGCTGCAATCCACAAGACCTCATGAAGAGTATCCGCGAACAAATCCTACCCCTACCTGATACTTTATCTATTTACTCAGGACATGGGCCTATGACTCAATTGGGAAGAGAAAGAAAAATGAATCCTTACATCAAACACTTGCTTGCCTAGTTAACAATTTGATAATATAGATTAGACTTCGACTTGTGGCATTTAAAAACTAATTTTGAGTAAGCATAAACCCTATGGAAGCACCTTTAAAGATATTGATTGCAGATGATGAAGCGGACATACTTGAAATCATAAGTTTTCATTTGATTAAAGCAGGCTTTGAAGTGATCACTGCAAAAGATGGTAGCGAAGCCATAGAGAAAGCCAACCAATTTTCACCCGATTGTATTATTTTGGACATCATGATGCCCAAGAGAAATGGCTTTGAAGTTTGCGAATACCTTAGAGGCAACCCAAGCTTTGATAAAACATTAATTGTGCTTTTAACTGCATTGAATGACGAAACTTCACATATCAAGGGTTTGGAATTAGGTGGAGATGATTTCATTACCAAGCCCATTAGTCCAAAAGTATTAATTAGTCGCATCAGTGCTTTGTTTAGAAGATTACAACCAAGCACAGGTCAAAAAATAATCAATATCAACGATTTAAGTATCGATATTGCTCAATACAAAACTACACTCAAAGGGGTAACACATGTTTTAGCAAAAAAAGAATTTGAATTACTTTATTTGTTAGCGGCGCAAGCTGGAAGAGTATTTTTAAGAGGTGAAATATTATCACAGGTATGGGGCAACGATGTGATTGTAGGTGACCGTACTATTGATGTACACATTAGAAAAATCAGAGCCAAATTAGGTATTGATTGCATTACCACCGTCAAAGGGGTTGGCTACAAGTTCGATTATTAGCAATAAATAGATAACTTCGCCCAAGCATTTTTACATTTACACAAGGGCTTATATTTATTATGTTTAAAGGAAAAAATCTTTCACCCAAACAATTGGCGGCTTTAACAGCCTTGCTCTTAGCCTCTTTAATTGCAATTAGTATTTATATTCTATTTACTAAATGGGAATTACTCTTGATTTATTTTATTGTAAGTTTTGCCATTATTTATTTTTTATTGTATGAAATATTAGAGCGTTTCATTTATCGAAAAATTAAATTGATTTACAAATTGATTGCCCAAACTAAGGCTAGTAAAAGAGAAGAAGCTTATCAAAAATATATTTTGCCACAAAAAGGCATTGACGATGTGAGAGAAGATGTGGAAGCTTGGGCAGCCCAAAAAACAAAAGAAATTCAAGACTTACAATCCAATGAAGCATTTAGAAAAGAGTTTTTGCAAAATCTATCTCACGAAATCAAAACACCCATATTTGCCATTCAAGGTTATTTAGAACTATTGGATGATGACGCGATATACGATCCAGCCACTGCTAAAAGATTTGTAGGGAAAGCACAAGCCAATGTGCAAAGATTGGTACAATTGGTCAACGATGTTGATTCCATCACCAACCTGGAAATAAACAAAGACCCCATCTTGAAACAATCCTTTGTCATCCAAGATTTGATTAGCGAGGCTGTCAATAACTTAAATATTAAGTGGATCAAAAAAAACATTCTATTCCATTTTAAGAAAGGAACAGAAACAACTACTTATGTATTTGCAGATAAAAATAAAATATATCAAGTCATTGTAAATATTCTTTCCAATGCTGCCAAATATGGAAAAATTGATGGTGAGATTGTGGCTAGTGTTTATGCGATTGAAGGACAGAAAATATTAATTGAATTTAGTGACAATGGTATTGGTATTGCAGAGGAACACATTCCTAGGTTATCTGAACGTTTTTACAGAACTGATGATGCTAGAAGCAGAGACATTGGGGGTACAGGACTTGGCTTGGCCATCTGCAAACACATCATTGAAGCACATAACGAAACCATGCACATCAGAAGCAAATTAGGGGTAGGTACTACCGTTGGATTTACCTTGGCCAACAAGGCTTGATAAAGGTTTTTTTTCGTTACTTTGTATTCTAATAATTTTTAATGCAAACTATTCTTGTAACAGGGGGTTGTGGTTTTATAGGCGCCCATACCATTGTTGATTTGATTCAACATGGATTTGAGGTGATTTCCGTGGACAACCTATCTAGAGCTTCCGAACATTCCTTAAATGGGATTGAAAAAATTACAGGAAAAAAAATTAAGAACTACGTTATTGACCTTACCCATAAAGCAGCAACAGAACAAATTTTTATTGACCATCCTAGCATCACTGGCATCATTCATTTTGCCGCTTATAAAGCAGTAGGCGAATCGGTGGAGATGCCCTTAGATTATTACGAAAACAATTTATTTTCTTTGGTGCACTTATTGCAATTGGCGGTGAAATACAATGCAAAACATTTTATATTTTCTTCTTCTTGTACAGTCTATGGCAATCCTGATGCCATACCAGTCACCGAACAAACAGCTTTAAAAACCGCCGCCTCTCCTTATGGCGCTACTAAGCAAATGGGAGAAACCATTGTACAAGATAGTACAGTAGCACATCCCTTGTCTAGCATTTTATTAAGGTATTTTAATCCAGTGGGCGCACATCCTTCCATTGCCATTGGCGAATTACCCATTGGTCGTCCACAAAATTTAGTCCCTGCCATTACACAAACTGCCATCGGTAAATTACCAAAAATGCAAGTACATGGCAACGACTATGCTACCCGCGATGGCAGTTGCATTCGCGACTATATACATGTATGCGACATCGCACACGCACATACTTTAGCTATGCAGTATTCCATAAAAAACAACCAAGTCCATCATTGTGAAGTATTTAATTTAGGCACTGGCAATGGCATTTCTGTGCTAGAAGCCATACAAGCATTTGAAAAAGTAGCAGGTATAAAATTGAATTATGAAATTGGGCCAAGAAGATCCGGCGATATTGTGGCCATCTATGCCAACAACGATTATGCCGTTCAAAAATTAGGTTGGACCTGTCAATATGATTTAGACGAAATGATGCGTACTGCCTGGGAATGGGAAAAAAGTATCGCTGCTAAATAAAGATTGGATTATTGCCTCACTAACATCTTCTCCGCATTCTCTGCTACTTGCAATGCTTCGATAAATTCTTCGATCTCTCCATTGATGACCGCATCTAAATTGTATGATGTCACGCCCACTCTGTGGTCTGTGACTCTTCCTTGAGGCCAATTGTAGGTCCTAATTTTTGCACTTCTATCTCCAGTACTGACCAATGTTTTACGATGTCTTGAAATTTCATCTTCTTGTTTGCGCACTTGCTCTTCAAATAATTTAGTACGCATCATGGTCATGGCCTTTTCTCTATTACCTAATTGAGAACGTTCTGTTTGACAAATTATCACCGTACCAGTGGGTATATGTGTTAACATTACCTTGGTCTCTACTTTGTTTACGTTTTGTCCACCTGCTCCACCACTTCGTGAAGTTTCCATCTTCACATCGGCAGGGTTCAAAACAAAATCTACTTCCTCCGCTTCTGGCATCACGGCCACGGTGGCAGCTGAAGTATGTACCCTACCTTGCGTTTCAGTAGAAGGTACACGTTGTACGCGGTGCACACCACTTTCAAATTTCATCGTACCATATACATCTTCTCCCACTACTTCTAATATCACTTCCTTATAACCCCCCACTGAACCTTCACTCTCACTAACTAATGCTACTTTCCATCCTTTTTTCTGACAATACCTTGTGTACATCGTCAATAAATCACCTACAAATAAACTAGCTTCATCACCCCCTGTACCTGCTCTTAATTCAATAATGGCATTCTTGTCATCCTGTGGATCCTTGGGTATTAATAATTTCGTCAACTCTTTTTCCAAACTTTCTTTTTCCGCATCCAATCCTGGCATTTCCATTTTGGCCAACTCACGCATTTCTGCATCATCTCCATTCAAAGTTTCTTTGGCAAATTTATGTTCTTCTAACACCTTCATATAACGCTCATAAGGTATAATGATCTTTTCCAAGGAACGGTATTCCTTACTCATTTTACCAAATTCTGATTGGTTATTAATGATCTCTGGATTGGTCAAAGCCACCCCTACCTGCTGAAATCTTGCTTTTATGGCTTCTAATTTGTCTAACATAGTACTTTTTAGGTGAGCAAAAATAGCTATTTTAGTTGTCAATATAAAACAATCTAGTCCCATGAAATATTTAGCCTCCCTTTTGCTTTTAATTACTATCAATGCTGGCGCACAAGCCATCCACTTTAAATCGGTTTTAGTAGACACGCATAATGATGCTTTGACCGCATGTATTGTGAAAAAAGTAAGTTTGGATCAGGATTTAACGGGCATCAATCATTCCGATTTAAAAAGATTCAAAGAAGGTGGATTGGATTACCAATTGTTTTCTGTTTGGTGTGATGGAAGCAAGGCCAATCCCTATGCCTGGGCCATGAGAGAAATGGATACCTTGGATGCAGTAGCAGCCCGCAATCCTGATAAAATTGTAGTAGCCAAAAATTGGAAGACCATACAAAAAGCATTGAAAGAAAATAAAATTGTCGCACAGTTTGGTGTGGAAGGCGGACATATGATTGAAGACCATATTGATCGCTTAGATACTTTTTATAAAAGAGGGGTACGTTACATGACCCTTACTTGGAACAATTCTCCTACTTGGGCGAGTTCACATATGGATGAAAAAGATCCAAAGTATACTGGACCAAAAGGCTTGACTCCCTTTGGAAAACAAATTATACAACGCATGAATCAACTTGGTATCATTGTTGATATTTCTCATGTGGGTGAGGCTACTTTTTGGGATGCTATCAAAACAACCACCAAGCCAGTAATTGCTTCGCATAGCAATGCTTATGCTATTTGTCCTGTGACCAGAAATTTAAAAGACGATCAAATATTGGCTGTGGGGAAAAATGGAGGCGTGATTCATCTTAATTTTTACTCTGCCTTTGTAGATAGTAATTTTGAAAAGAAAGATGAAAAATTTAGAATCAATCATAAAACCGAAATGGACTCTTTGTTAAACGCAGGCATGCAAAAAGAATATGCGCAAGGCATGCTTGCTGATAAATATGCTACGGAAAGCGAAGCCAATAAGCCTGATATAGAACTATTAATGAAGCATTTTGACCATATAGTAAAATTAATCGGTATTGATCACGTGGGTATTGGTTCTGACTTTGATGGCATTGAATCTGCGCCCAAGCAATTAAGAACGGTATTGGATTATCCGAAATTTACACAGGCTTTAATTGCAAGAGGCTATGCTGATAAAGATATTGAGAAAGTATTGGGAGGAAATTTCCTTAGAGTGTACCGTATTAATAACCCTAATTAATGAATAAGCCTCTTGATAAAATTTAAGAGGCTTATTCATTTTTATCAAGAGGCTTTTTGATTAATAACTTAATAAACGCTGCATCATTTCTTCCAACCTGCTATTCGCTAAATATTGTTTTTCTAAAACAGTATTAAATGGAATAGGTGTATCTAGTGATGCGCAGCGCATAACAGGTGCATCTAAATATTCAAAGCAGTGCTCTGCAATCCATGCACT
>CAINEG010000158.1 GCA_903847655.1 uncultured Bacteroidota bacterium | reverse complement strand
CGAAAAGCCTATGTGTATTGCTGGGGTTTTTGGTGGTTTGAAAAGTGGGGTCACTGCAGCCACTAAAAATATTTTTTTAGAAAGTGCTTGGTTTGAAAGTGTGCATATTCGTAAAACATCGGTTCATCATGGACTCAGAACCGATGCCGCCACCAGATTTGAAAAAGGTGTAGACATTACCGGCACGTTGGAGGTGTTGGAATTAGCAGCAGCAATGATACAAGAATTGGCAGGAGGTAGTTGCAGTGAAGTCATTGATGTGTATCCAAATCCTGCCGCCAAAACTAAAGTCAAACTTAGTTATGCTTATTTAAAAAAATTAAGTGGTAAAAATTATCCGGCGGCCGCAGTCAAAACCATATTGACCAGTTTGGGTTTTGAAATAGTGCAGGAAACCGAAGCTGAGATTGAATTGGCCGTGCCTTTTCATAAACCAGACATTAGTTTGCCCGCCGATTTAGTGGAAGAAATTTTACGCATTGATGGCTTGGATAATATTGCCATACCTACCACCATTTCTATTAGTCCATCCATTGATCCCTTAGAAAAGAAAGAAAAATTCAAAGAAAAAATTGCCAATTATTTAGTGGGCAGAGGCTTCACCGAAATCGTGACTAACTCTATTACCAATAGTGCTTATTTTTCTGAAGAAGTATTGGCAGGCGCTGTAAAAATGCTGAACAATTTAACGGTTGAATTAGATGTCATGCGCCCCTCCATGTTAGAAACAGGATTAGAAACCATTGCCTATAATTTAAATAGAAAAAACAATCATTTATCTCTTTTTGAATTGGGTAAAGTATATGGGAAATCCAGTAAGGGTAGTTATTATGAAGCAGAGCAATTGGCCATCTATGTTGCTGGAAAACAAAATGAGGATGGGTGGAGAACCAAGGGAGCTGTACAAGATTTTTTTGTGGCTAAAGGGATGGTTCAAGCCATTTTTGAATTGTTGGGTATTGAAAATTATACTTTCAAAACCAATGGTTCAGTGATTGAATTAGTGGCAGATAAAAAAGTTTTGGGACAATTACAAACCATCCCTTCAAAAAAATTAAATGCATTTGGCATTAAGCAATCAGTTGCTTATATCTATTTTGATTTGATGCAATTGTTGACTGTGTATCAAAGCAAGCAAGTAGTGTATCAGGAAGTTTCTAAATATCCATCCATCGAAAGAGACTTGGCCTTGGTGGTGCCGGATACGACCTTATACGAAGCTATTGAATCCAGCATACATGGAGCAAAATTAACTGCCTTAAAAGAGTCCAGGGTATTTGATATTTTCGAAAGTGAAAAACTAGGCCATCAAAAAAAATCAGTGGCCATTAATTTTGTATTCAATGCACCTGATAAGACTTTAACCGATGTGGAGATTGATGCAATGATGCAAATCCTCATCCAACAATTTGAAAAAAATATTCAAGCGGAAATAAGAAAATAGTTAATTTCAGCTAACAAACCTTTGAATGCCCAACCTGAACGATTCTATATTAGCACTTCAAGAAAAGCTTCAGCTTTTGCTTAAGCGTTATGCGCAGTTGGAAAAAGAACAGCTACAATTAAAAACTGCCTTGACGCATCAAAAAGAAGCCACCGCCTTGGCGGAGCAACAATTAAAAGACGAACAAGCCCATTGGACGGCCTCCATGGTCAATAATGCGCAGATGGACCCGGCAGCAAAGGAAAAATTGGTGAAGAAAATAGATCAATACATTAAAGAGATAGATGCCAATATTAAAAATTTGAATCCTTAGCCATGTCCCAAAACGAGGAATTAATACCCGTCAATATTACCATTGCAGATCGCTCCTATAGAGTAAAGATTGCTGCCAAGGATGAGGAAGCGGTGCGTAAAACTGCCCACCTCATCAACCAGAAAATGGTGGAATTCAAAAATGCCTATGCGGGCAAGGACATGCAGGACTATATTTCCATGGTGCTATTGTGGTTTACCACCGAACAACAGCAGACAGGGCAGAACCTCTATGAATTGGAAACCATTCAAAATCAAATCGATGGGTTTACAGGGGCCATCGAAAAGGCGCTTTCTGCCATATAATTCAATGACTTGGGTCTATTCTTTCCATTAATTGTTTATCTTCGTCTCGGAACCTTTGACGCATTATGAATAATCTTAATACGTCATCTTGTAGTAGATAGAACGAATGTGCTTGCTATAAGTGACTTATCATGATTTATAAATAATATAGGATTAATGTAGTAACCTCATTACCAACGAAAAAGGGGAGTATGATTTTTTTTAAACAACAAGATTTAAACAATGGACCAAACAATATTATTTGCCATCATAGGAGCGAGTTCCTTGGTGGGGGGCTTAATTATAGGCAAACTGGTTTTTGCCCGTAATACAAAAAAGCAAATTGAAGAAGCCGAGGCACAAGCTGCCAACATTTTAAAAGAAACAGAACTTAGAGCGGAGACCATTAAAAAGGAAAAGCAATTAGAAGCTAAGGAACGTTTTGTGCAATTGAAGTCGGAATACGACCGAGATTTATTAGAGAAAAACAAAAAGATTGGAGAAGCAGAAAATAGAATTAAGCAGAAAGAGCTTACCATCAATCAAAAGGAAGCTTCTATTGATAAGCAAGTAAAAGACAATGACGTTATTAAAGAAAAACTAAATCGCGAAATAGATTTAGTGAATGTAAAACGTACTGAATTAGAGAAACATCAAGAAGAGCATATACGTCGTTTAGAGAAAATCGCCAACTTAAGTGCAGAGGATGCCAAGCAACAATTGATTGAAAGCTTGAAGCATGAAGCACAAACACAGGCCTTGGTCTTACAACAAGAAATTATTGAAGACGCGAAACAAAAAGCAAATAAGGAAGCAAAAAAAATAATTATTCAATCTATTCAAAGAACTGCAGCCGAAGTAGCCATTGAAAATACAGTCACTGTATTTAATTTGGAGTCGGATGAAATGAAAGGGCAAATCATTGGTAGAGAAGGTAGAAATATTCGTGCCATTGAAGCAGCGACAGGGGTAGATTTAATTGTAGATGACACACCAGAAGCCATCTTGCTTTCTTCTTTTGATCCATTGCGTCGTGAAATTGCACGTTTGAGTTTACAACGTTTAGTAACGGATGGTCGTATACACCCAGCGCGTATTGAAGAAGTGGTAGAAAAAACACGTCGTCAATTAGAAGATCAAATTGCAGAAATTGGAGAGCGTACAGTGATTGAATTAGGTATTCATGGTTTACATAAAGAATTGATTCGTATCATTGGAAAAATGAGGTTCCGTTCTTCTTATGGTCAAAATTTATTGATGCACTCTCGTGAAACTGCCAATTTATGCGGTATTATGGCGGCGGAATTAGGCATCAATCCTAAATTAGCTAAAAGAGCAGGTTTGCTGCACGATATAGGTAAAGTGCCCGATGAGGAAACAGAACTAAGTCACGCTTTGTTAGGGGCTAAATTAGCCGAAAAATATGGGGAAAACCCAGCCGTGGTGAATGCCATTGGTGCCCACCATGACGAGATGGAAATGCAATATGTGATTTCTCCAATTATTCAAGCTTGTGACGCCATTAGCGGTGCAAGACCTGGTGCTAGAAGAGAGATTATGCAACAATACATCCAGAGAATCAAGGACTTAGAGAATTTGGCCATGAATTATCAAGGAGTAGAAAAAGCCTATGCCATTCAAGCGGGTCGTGAATTAAGGGTGATTGTGGAAGCGGAGAAAGTAAGCGATCAAACCTCTGACCAACTTAGTTTTGACATTGCACAGAAAATACAGACAGAAATGACCTATCCGGGTCAGATTAAAGTAACCGTTATACGTGAAAAAAGAGCTGTAAACATTGCCAGATAGGCGATAATTAATTTTGAATCAAATAATTTGGATAATAAGGTGGGTTCTCCTACCTTTGCCGTCCGCAAAAACAATGTATTATGAGCGAAGCAGTAAAATTTGTACACGAGCAATTGACCGCAAAAAAAGACTATCCAGCCTTCAAAGCTGGTGATAATATT
>CAINEG010000157.1 GCA_903847655.1 uncultured Bacteroidota bacterium | reverse complement strand
GGCACACTTCGTTTATTATTTAGTACGCCTTTTAGTAGAACCCATTGGGTACTGGCTAAATTTATAGCGGCTAGTATTTATACCATATTACTACTCATATGGTTGGCCTTCTTAGCACTATTTGTAAGTATGTGGATATTCGGTACCGACGATTTGTTTTTAATGAAGTCTAACTATGTAGTCTTGATAGAGCAGTCGGATGTTTTATGGAGATATGTGGGCGCCTTTGTATTTGCTAGCTTTTCTTTGTTAACCGTTACCAGCCTTGGTTTTTTGATGTCAAGTTTATCTAATAATTCAATTGGCCCCATTGTAGGTACCATGAGTGCGATTGTATTTTTTACTATTTTAAGCACGCTAAACATTCCTTTGTTTAATCTAGTAAAGCCTTATTTATTTACGACTCATATGAATAATTGGAAAGAATTTTTTGACATTAAAGTGAATATAGATAATGAAGCCATTAGAGGGAGTATCTTAAATATTCCTAAAATTAAAACTTCCTTAATTGTACTTAGCCTACATATTGTTTTGTTTGTGAGCGCCTCTATCCTCATCCTTAAGAAAAAAGACATCCTTAGTTAATGCCTACCATGAAAAAGTATAACCTTCTATTGATTGCCTGCAGCTTATTTTTATTGATGAGCAGCCCTAAGGCCAATGCACAAACCGATCCTTTAATTGAAAAAGTAGCGCAAAAATTAGCATTGGTGAATGATTATGTAGCGGAAGGGGTAATGAAAACCAATGTTTCCTTTATCAAAGCCTCCCTAGGAAAGGTGAAGGTTTATTTTAAAAAGCCCAATTTATTAAAAGTAAAAAAAGAAGGAGGCATTTCCTTATTGCCTAGAGGTGGGGTTTCATTGACTATTAATACTTTACTAAATACAAAACAGTATACGACGATTGCTGCCGGTACACAGGAATTGAATGGCAAAAATTTAACTGTAATTAAGTTGATTCCTACCGATGACAATTTAGACTGGGTCATCTCTACTTTGTGGATTGATCCAGCAGAAGCGCTGGTGTATAAAACGGCTACTACGACCAAGGAGAATGGCAGTTATGAAATTTTGATGCAGTATGGTGAATACGCAAAATATGGGTTGGCCAGTAAAATTATCTTTAGTTTTAATACCAAGGATTATAAATTGCCCAATGGCATTACTTTAGAATTTGGAGACGAGGATCCAACGGCTAAACAAAAAGCACTTAAAAACAAAAAAGGCACTATCGAAATTACTTATAATAATTACCTGATAAATAAGGGAGTTCCGAATTCTATTTTTTAAATTGCGTACTATGCGCAAATGCTTTATTTCAATTTTGTTTATTTTATGCTGCTTTTCATTAAGTTTGAATCTTGCCGCACAAAAAAATACCTATATCAATGAGCTGGCAAAAGCCGTCACCGAGTTCAATGCCGCCACGCCCAATCAGGATTGCAATCCATTAATCACTGACTTAGAACAGCTCTCCCAATCAACTGCTGGCATTAAAGATTGGGTGCCTGCCTATTATCTATCCTTATTGTATACGCGCTTAAGTTTTAATGACAAAAAAAATGCAGATGCCCATGCCGATAGAGCCGTACAATGGGCCAATAAATCCATTTCCCTACAAACCAATGATGAAAATTATTGTGCTTTGACCATGGCACAAACAGGTAAGTTAGTGGTCAATCCTATTGTAAGATGGTTGAGTTATGAAAAGAAAATTTTTGAGCCATTACAAAAAGCAAAAAAAATAAATGCTAATAATCCACGCATATATATATTAGAAGCAAGTTTAAAAATGAATATGCCTGCGCTATTTGGAGGAGGTTGTGAAAAAAATAAAGCTTTATTGGTAAAAGCAAGACAACTCTTGGAGAAACAAATACCGGATCAAATCTTACCCACTTGGGGTAAACAATCTTTAATAGATTTAAAAAAGGTATGTGCTTTTTAATGGATCAAACATTTGGTAAACTATTCCATCTCTTCCAAAGTCTCATCTTTAGCACCAGCAAACATGCGGGCGCTCATTTTTTTCATTGGATTCAAACGCATGTCTTTATAGCCCTGACGGGCATGGATGATTCTGATGCATTCAAAGATGCTTGCAGTAAAAGAACCTGCCTCAGCCTTGTTCTTTCCCGCGATGTCAAAGGCAGTTCCATGGTCGGGACTGGTTCTAACAATCGGTAATCCTGCAGTAAAATTTACCCCCTCGCCAAAGGCCAATGATTTAAAAGGAATTAATCCTTGGTCATGGTACATGGCCAAGACGCCATCAAATTTTTCATGTGCACCTCTTGCAAAAAAAGCATCTGCAGAATAAGGCCCGTAGACCAACATTTGTTGTTTACTTTCTTTAATGGCGGGTTTGATAATTTCAATTTCTTCTTTGCCAATTAAGCCATCATCACCTGCATGTGGGTTGAGCGCCAAGACGGCAATGCGCGGCGCATCAATACCAAAATCTTTTTTTAAGCTACTATATAAAATAGCAAGCTTTTGTTTTATTTTATCTTTGGTAATATGCTTGCCCACTTCCTGTATGGTTACATGTTCGGTGACCAAGGCCATTCTTAAATTTTCTGCTACTAATAACATTAAATTTTCGGTATTCCCAAATGCGGCTTGTAAATAAGGGGTATGTCCGCTAAAATTAAAATTAGGGGATTGTATATTTTTTTTATGAATAGGGGCGGTTACCAAACCGTCGATTTGTTTGTTTTTTAAAGCAGCTACTGCAGCCTCTAAAGAAATTAAGGCATATTTTCCCCCTTCCTCTGTCATTTCACCAGGGGTGATGGCTACTTCTTCTTCCCAGCAATTCAAGACATTGATTTGCTTTGGATTCAATTTTGAAAAGTCGGTAATAACGGCGCAATTGATGGCATATTCAGGAAGCCCTTTTTTATAAAAATTGATGCATTTATTATTGGCAAAAACAACAGGTACAATAAAGTCCAAAATGCGGTTGTCAGACAATGATTTGATGATTAATTCAATACCAATGCCATTTAAATCGCCACAAGTAAAGCCTATAATTGGTTTTCTGATGTCTGGGTTCATATCCATTTGATTAGGCAGCAAAAGTACGCACAAAAACCTAACTTTGCCTCATGCAATACACGCTAAAAAAATCCCTTGGGCAACACTTTTTGAATGACGCTCAGGTCTGTTTGAATATCAAAGCGGTATTGCAAGCACAGTCCATCGCCCAAATGGTGGAAGTGGGTCCTGGAGGCGGTGCGCTCACACAGCATATCCATGACCTGCCCACGGAGTCATTCAAGGCCATCGAATTGGATAGAGAAAAGATCGCTTTTTTATTGAAAGAGTTTCCTTATTTAAAAGGGAAGTTAATAGAAGCCGATTTTTTAGCAGCGGGTATTCCTTTTGACAATGAATTTGTGGTGGTGGGTAATTTTCCTTATAATATCTCTACGCAAATTGTTTTCAAGGTATTGGAATGGAGGGAGCAAGTGCCCATGATGGTGGGTATGTTTCAAAAAGAAGTAGCCGAACGTATTGCCGCAAAACCCAATTCAAAAGCCTATGGCATATTGAGTGTGTTGACACAGGCTTTTTATGAGGTGACTTATTTATTTGATGTACCGCCCACCGCTTTCACCCCTCCACCAAAAGTAATGAGTGGGGTGATTCAATTGACCAGAAAAAAAACTTTTCCTACTTTTACTTCCGAAAAAGCATTTTTTCATTTAGTTAAAATGGCTTTTGGACAAAGAAGAAAAATGTTAAGAAATCCATTGAAACCCTATTTTACTACCGAGCAATTAACGGACCCATTATTTACTAAAAGAGCCGAAAATTTAACCGTAGAAGATTTTGCGGCACTTACTTTTAAAATGCATATCCTTTAATGTCAAAACAAGTAATTATAACGGCACCTGTACATCCTTTCTTGATGGAAACCCTTCAAGCCAAAGGATTTGAGCTATTGTACGAACCTGAAATTACTTATGAAGCATTGTCTGCTATCATTGAAAACGCGATTGGCCTAATCGTCACCACACGTTTAAAAATTGATGCAGCAATTTTAGAAAAAGCAAATCAACTAGAATGGATTGGACGCATTGGCAGTGGCATGGAATTGATTGATGCCGAATTTGCAGCAACCAAAAATATTAAATGCGTGAGTAGTCCCGAAGGCAATCGAACCACGGTGGGCGAGCATAGTTTAGGTTTATTGTTAAGTTTAATGAATCGTATTCATAGTTCCTCCATAGAAGTGCAAGCTGGGAAATGGATTCGTGATGCCAATAGGGCAGATGAACTCACAGGGAAAACGGTGGGCATCATTGGGTTTGGAAATACGGGTACAGCATTTGCAAAAGTTTTATCAGGATTTGATGTACAAATTTTAGCACATGATATTTATAAAACTGGTTTTGAAACAGCGCATGTTCAAGCAGCTAGTTTGGAAAGAATACAAGCCGAGGCCGATGTGATTAGTTTGCATCTACCTTTGACCCGGCTGACAAAGCATTATGCCAACGAAACTTTTTTTAATGGGTTATTAAAGCGGCCTTATTTTATAAATACTTGTAGAGGGTCAGTGACCGATACAAGCGCCTTGCTGAAAGCACTACAAAAGGAGCAAATAAGGGGGGCAGGATTAGATGTCATTGAAAACGAGCCACTGAGTAATTTAGCTAGTCTAGAAAGGGCCTTACTAACTGATTTACAGGCCTTTCCCAATTTCATACTTACCCCGCATATCGCCGGTTATAGCAAGGAGGCCTACTACAAGATGGCCCTTGTGGTATTGGAAAAATTAGCCCTTATTTAAGCAATATTTTATATCTTTACACCATGCAACGCTACTTCGGTGGCGTTGTATTTTTTTTATAACTAAACTAAGGGTATGAGCGAGAATACAGTGTATGTGACCATCGAGACTTTCAATAAAATGCGCGAAGAGCTTCAACACATGAAGTCAGTGGATCGTCCTGCGGCTTCTAGGGCCATTGGAGAGGCAAGAGAAAAAGGAGACTTGAAAGAGAATGCTGAATATGATTCTGCCAAAGAAGCACAAGGCATGTTAGAGGCAAAAATCAAACAATTAGAAGCCACTATTTCCAATGCAAAAATTGTGGATACCAGCACCATTGATATTAGCAAGGTGACCATCTTAACGAAAGTGACCATGACCAATCAGGCGACTAAAAAAACCATTACCTATCAAATAGTGGGAGAAAAAGAAGCGGATTTGAAAGCAGGTAAGATTTCTGCTTCTTCACCTATTGGCAAGGGCTTGATGGGCAAGAAAGTAGGAGAGATTGCTGAAATTCAGGCACCCAATGGCGTAATGAAATTTATGGTAGACAATATTGCTGTATAATTAATTTCAAAGCCATGACCATTTTTACTAAAATCATCCATGGCGATATTCCTTCTTATAAAATTGCAGAGTCGGAAAAGTTTTTTGCTTTTTTAGATATTTTCCCTTTGCAGAAGGGACATACTTTAATTGTGCCTAAAGTTGAAGTAGATAAAATATTTGATCTACCTGATGAATACTTAAGTGAGTTGATGCTATTTGCAAAACCCATTGCGCAGGCCATCGCTGCTAGTTTCCCTTGCAACAGAGTGGGAATGGTCACCGTAGGCTTGGAAGTGCCTCATGCACATTTGCATTTAATCCCCATCAACGCAGCTGCCGATATGGAATTTTCTCAACCCAAACTTTCTTTGACTAAAGAAGAATTCAAATTCATTCAAGACCTAATTGTTAGTAAGCTTTAATGAATAAATTGTGCCCAGTTCTATTTTTTTAATCTTTCAGGATTTTTAGTAAGAAAGGCTTCCCAGCTATTGGCTTTCTTTGAGGATTTTTTTCCCTTGACAATTTTTGGACTAGGCAGGACCAAGCCACTAATTTGATAATGATGACAAAGTGCTACTCCTAGGGCATCGGTGGCGTCATAATATTTGGGCTGGTTTTTTATGACTAATATTCTTTCCAACATTTTCCAAATCATTTCTTTGTCGGCATTGCCATTGCCGGTTATGGCTTGTTTTACTTTTTTAGGCGCATACTCGGTTACAGGTAATTTGAATTGCATCGCCGCTGCGATGGCTACGCCTTGGGCGCGGCCTAATTTTAGCATGCTTTGTACATTCTTTCCAAAAAAAGGAGCTTCAATAGCAAAGTGCTGGGGCTGATAGGTCTCAATGAGTTCAATGATTTTGGCATGAATCATTTGAAGCCGGGCATAAATGTCTTTTTCTTTGGTCAATTTTAAAACATCCATTGCAATTAAGCTAGGTTTGGGGCCGCCTTTTAACAAAGCATAACCTAAAATTTGTGTGCCTGGATCAATTCCTAGAATAATGGGTGTTTTTGACATCTACATTAAAGTTACATATATCATTTCAAATTCCGAACTTTGGCCCTTATGAAAGAGGTCTTTTCGAAACGCATATTTTCCTTAGCCAATAAAGCCATTGGCTTTATTTTATTTATTGTTTGTGCTGTGGCAATTTATAGTAAAGTGACCACCAATGACAATATTCAAAAGTATGGAGCAGACATCAAAGAACAATTTCTAAAGATCAGTTTTATCCAATGGTCCATCTTACTAGTTTTGTTTTTTTTCAACTATTTAGTAGAAGCCATCAAGTGGAAACTAGTACTAAAAAATTTGAATCCCATGTCTGTCCTACAGTCTTTGAAAGCTGTATTGGTTGGCCAGGCATTTGCTTTTTTTACACCTGTTCGATCTGGAGATTATGTGGGTAGAATTTTATTCTTAGCCCCCGAAAACAAATTAAAAGGTTTGGCGCAGATGGGTTGGGCCTCTTATGCGCAATTATTGATTACCTTAGGTATGGGTACAGTGGCTTTATTTTTTAATTTACCTTTTTTGCCTTGGTTAAAATGGTGGATGCCCTTGGTGACCATCGCAGCAATTTTAGTTTATTTTAGCAAGGGCCAATACAAAGGATGGTTGAGTAAATTAACTTCCTTGCAAATCTCCAACGAATTAAAAATAGAATTGATGCTACTGTCCTTACTCAAGTATTGTATTTTTATTGTACAATATACTTGGGCAGTAAAAATATTAGCCATTCCCATTGCTAGTATAGATTTATGGGTGGCCTTGGCCGTTTTGTTGATGTGTTTGAGCGTCATACCGGCTATTGCACTAACAGATTTGGTCATTCGCGGTCAGCTCATTGTTTTACTACTAGCCCCTTGGTATAGTAATAGTCTAATGCTAATCTGCTTAAGTACTATTGTTTGGACTGTTAATTTTTTATTGCCTGCTATAATTGGTTCTTTTCTACTATTGGGATTCAGAATAAAGCAATAAATTTGCATTCTAGTATTCATTGTTAAAAAAAAGCATGTACCCCCTACTTCTTTTATTTTCTTTATTTGGCGCTCCTCCTGCTCCTGAAACTGGTTTATGCAATCAATCCAATACCTCTTTTTTAGTAGGCGAAAAAATCTCCTACACCATTTTTTACAATGTAGCGGGTTTGTATGTAAATGCGGGCAAAACCGATTTTACCATTCGTTCTAATACTTGGAATGGGGCAGAAGCCTATACTTTCACCGCCATCGGGAAATCCAATACTAAATACGATTGGATATTTAAAGTGAGAGATAAGTATGAAAGCGTAGTGGATAGTAAGACCTTATTGCCTTATCAATTTACAAGAGAAATCAATGAGGGCAGTTTTCATCAGAAGGAAAAGTTATTGTTCAATCAAAAAAATAAGACAGTAAACAACGAAGTAGCCACTTATAAAACAGCAGAATGCACTTATGATGTATTGAGCGCTATTTATGCTGCTAGAAATTTCAATTATAAAAATAGCGTCATCAATGATAAAATATTTTTAAACTTTTTCTTAGATAAAACATTGTATCCTTCTTATTTTAAATATTTGGGCAAAGAAATTATTCTTACTCGTTTTGGAAAATTTAAAGCCATCAAATTGGCGCCCTTATTGGTTAAAGGTACCATGTTTGAAGGGGGAGAGAAAATGACCATTTGGGTGACGGACGATGAGAATCATATACCGGTGCGCATTCAAACACCCATCATTGTGGGCACTATTAAAGTAGATATGGTGGGTTTTGAAAATCTGAGGTACCCTTTAAGTTCCTTGATAGAGCTGACGGATAACAACTAGCCAACTAAGCCCTGATCTCTGAAAGCTTAAATATTTTATTGGCACGAATTCCTTTTTCTGTCATGGCTACTGTGCAACATTCATTGACTGCATCATGTTCAAAAAATAAACTGTAATTATTTTTTATTGCGTCTTTCAAAAATATTTCTTTTTCCTCTAGGGTAATTAAGGGCTGCATGTCATAGCCCATGACATAAGGAATGGGCAAATGTCCTACGCTAGGCAATAAGTCGGCCATGAAAACAAGGCTATGTTTACCCAGGTTTATTTTTGGCAAGAGCATGCCTTGTGTATGTCCGTTGACCACAATACAGCTGACATTTTCGCTAAAATGAATTTCTTGCAATTGAGTTTTACTAGCAAATAAGGGCAAACTAATTAATTTAAGTTGTCTAGAGGCTTCCATCGGTAAAATGTTCTCCGTAAGAAAAGATGCTTTTTCTCTTTTGTTGGGATTTAAAGCCAAATTCCATTGAGGCTCGCTTACCCAATAAGTAGCATTTGGAAATGCGGGCAAATATTGTTCTTTGTCTTTGATGATGGCGCCACCAACATGGTCAAAGTGTAAATGGGTAAGCAATACATCGGTAATCTCCTCCACTGTAAAATTCAATTTCCCCAAAGCCTCCTTCAAGCTCACAGTATCATGTGGATGGTAATGACTAAAAAATTTAGCCTCTTGTTTATTGCCCATGCCCGTATCAATTAAAATTTTTCTTTCCCCATCAATCACTAGTAAACACCTCAATGCCCAAGTGCATAAATTGTTTTCATCTGCAGGATTAGATTTATTCCAAATAGATTTTGGGACCACGCCAAACATAGCACCACCATCTAATTTAAATTTGCCAGTTTCGATGCTAAATACTTGCATGTTCCTTTATTTTAGAAGTGCGGTAAAGCAATACTAAACCTATGATAAAAAATAAACACAAAGCAAGAATAGAATTTCTTTGTGAACCAGTAATTTCATTAATGAATCCAAAACTAAACATACCTATTACAATGGCAATTTTTTCAGTGACATCAAAAAAGCTAAAATAACTGGTAGTGTCATGGGTGGCAGGCATTAGTTTAGAATATGTACTTCTGCTCACCGATTGAATACCTCCCATGACAAAGCCCACCACTATGGCTAAAGAATAAAAGGGCACCACAGCGTTTCTAGGTAAATAATAACCCATGATACAGCCGCCTATCCAAATGACAATGGCGACCATGATGGTATTAAAATTGCCCCATTTGCTTGCCATCTTGGCCATTAAGTTGGCGCCAGGGATGGCCACAATTTGTATGATGAGTATCGCCAAGATTAAATTTGTAGTAGGGATGTTTAATTCACTTTTACCATAAAGCGTGGCGGCTAACATCACTGTTTGCACCCCCATATTGTAAAAGAAAAAAGAAAATAAAAACTGTTTTAAGATGGGTTGTTTTTTTAATTCCAACCAAACTTTATGTAATTCTTTGTAGCCTTGTGTAATTAAATTTTTACTATGCCCTCCTTTGACCCCATGGCCTGCAGGAAGTTTGCCGATGGCAGACCAACCAAAGGCCATCCACCAAATACCAACCAATAAAAAAGAAATTTGAGAAGCTTTTCCAACAGTAATGCCAAATAACTCAGGTTTTAATACAAAAACAAAACATATCAGTTGTAGCAATACAGAACCAATATAACCCATCATAAAACCTCTGGCACTGATGCGGTCTCTGTCTTCTGGAGCAGCAATTTCAGGTAAATAGGAATTGTAAAAAACCAAACTTCCCCAAAAGCCAACACAGGCAAGAATTACAGAAAATAAACCACCAGTAATATGATGGCTGTCAAAAAAGTATAATGAAGCACAGGATAAACTTCCCATGGTACAGAAAAATCTAAGAAATTGTTTTTTATTGCCTCTATAGTCTGCTATGGAAGAAAGAATAGGAGAGAGGATGGCCACCATCACAAAAGCAATGGCCAATACATAATTGTACAAGGCAGTATTTGAAAATTCATACGGCCCTATTTTTATTTTATCTATTAATGTATTTTCATTCCCGTCTCCGGTCACCGCTTCATAATAAGCAGGAAAAATAGTGGAGGTAATGACTAGATTGTATACGCTGTTGGCCCAATCATACATGGCCCATCCATTGACAACTTTTTTTGAAGCAGTTTGCATAGCAATTATTTTGTATTTTAAAAATACAAATAAAAAGGGAACTCTCCTATTTGCTTAATGCAGGTATTGGGTGTACAATAAAGTTAAGATGGTGATACCCAATACAATGCGGTACCAGCCAAAAATAGCAAAGCCTCTTTTTTGTACGATGCGAATTAAAAATTGAACAGAAATTAAGGCTACGACAAAAGCTACGAGCGCACCTATGAATAACAAGACTAAATTGTCCTTGGCAAATACTTCGGGATTGGATTTAAATACATCTAATGTGCTTTTGGCAGAAGCGGCCAACATGGTAGGAACGGCTAAAAAAAATGAAAATTCCAAGGCGGCCTTTTTGGTTAATTGTTGACTCATCCCGCCAATGATGGTTGCAGCACTGCGGCTTAATCCTGGAAATAGGATGGACAGCACTTGAAAGCAGCCTATGACAAAAGATTTTTGATAACTGATATCCTCCTGATTGGCACTATTCTTACCTGTAGCTGCTGATTTTTCAAATAATCGATCAATAAACAAAAGTACAATACCACCCACCAACATGACAATGGCGATGATCCATAAATTACCAAGCGCTGCATCAATATGTTTTTTTAATAAAGCGCCAAAAATTAAAGCAGGAATAACTGCTACGATTAATTTTAAATAAAAACTGAGCTGCTTAAAATCGAAAAACTTTTTTCTATAAATTACTACCACCGATGCAATGGCTGCTAATTGAATCACTACTTCAAAAAGTTCCACAAATGGGCCATTTGAAATACCCAAAAATGGGTTAGCAAATTTCATGTGTGCGGTACTAGAAATGGGTAAAAATTCGGTGATGCCTTCGATGATGGCAATCATAATGGATTGGAAGGTATTCATGGCGTAAATTTAAAAAGCAACCCCGATCTATCACTAGAAACGAAATTGCTTTTTTATTATATAAGTAAATTAAGCTTTTTTGAAAATGGCAAATATTTCAACAATAAAACCAGCCACAATCACCATTGGGGCCAAAGTAATTCGTCTAAAACTATAGACTTCACTTTCATTGAAAACATTCGGGTCGGTACTTTTTCCACCTGACATTAAAAACATGCCTAGTATAATTAAGGCAGCACCTACCAACATCCAAGTGTAATTAGATTTCCCGAAAAAATCAAGTGATCTATTTTTAGTTTTCTGATTCATAATTTTATTTTTTGATCCTTAAATGTAAATAATATATTGGTTAATAGAGTTCGTCTAATTTCATTTTCAAATATTTTAACACACTGCGCTGGGTACTTACAACCGAAATACCCACGCCCAGAACAATCAAGCCGCCAAAAAGTACTAAGCTATTGCCAATGCCTTGTAATTTATCCAATTGTGGGAATTGGCTGGTGGCCCATTGGATTAATCCAAACAATAGGAAGATAGCCACTAAAGCGCTAATGAGTCCATTCATTAAAGCGCGTATCAACAATGGTTTTGAAATAAAATTTCTTGTGGCCCCTACCATTTGCATGGTTTTAATTAAAAATCGATTGCTAAACATGGCCAATCGAATGGTATTGTCAATACTAATAATTACAATGATGCATAAAATAATGGACAATACTAAAAAGATAAAACCAATTTTTGTGGTTCTTTCATTTAAACTAGACACCAAACTTTTAGGGTATTGAATGTCGGCGATTTGATTTTTAAATTCAGATTCAATGGCCGTCGTAATTTTTGTTAAACTATCTGTGTTGACATAAGCAGCCTTGGCGAAAAAATCTATACTTTCAGGCAGCGGATTGACATCTAAAATTTTAGACCATTCCTCATTGTTCTCTTTGTTCCAAATGGCTTTTGCCTTTTCCTTGTCAATGTATTCTACATTTTTTGCATATTCTTGACCGGCAATAAATTGCTGGATTTTCCCCACCGTATTCTTGTCTGTAGTATGGATATAAACGCTAATTCTAATGTCCTCCTTGAAATTGTCTCCAATGGCATGTAGATTTAAGATAAGCCAACCCATAATGCCCATAATGAATAAAACAATTGCTACCCCTACAATGCTATAAATGTAGTTGGGTTTACTGCGTTTTAAAGAAGAAGTTCCACTGGCTGCCATAGCATTAATTTTTTACTTGTTCGCTTTGCAAATGTAGGGTTTTGCAAGCTAATGGCTTACATTTGCAGAGGGTGAATTAGGACAATTTTTTAGCCAAAAGGGGGTGCCTCAATTTTTGGTTAATGAATTGGTAGTTTTTGGCCCTTTTTACATCGAAAAATTAAGAAATGGAGTATCAGTTTAGGGCCATTGAAAAGAAATGGCAAACTATTTGGAAAGAAAAAAAAGCATACCAGGTAAGCAATGACAGCAGCAAACCTAAGTGTTATGTATTGGATATGTTTCCTTATCCAAGTGGGGCAGGCTTGCATGTGGGCCATCCATTAGGGTACATTGCTTCTGATATTTATAGCAGATTTAAAAGATTGAAAGGATTTAATGTATTGCATCCAATGGGTTATGATGCTTTTGGATTGCCTGCCGAACAATATGCCATAGAGCATGGGGTGCATCCTTCTGCAAGTACACATAGCAATATTGATAATTTTAGAAAACAATTAGATAATATT
>CAINEG010000156.1 GCA_903847655.1 uncultured Bacteroidota bacterium | reverse complement strand
ACTTTATTGATAAATACTGAATTATCGTCCTTGAATTTTGGATGCTCACCTGGCATATAAAATGGGACATAGACAATATGTTGATCAAGTGGCATTAGGTTTGTGTACTCGACAATTCCAGGGATATCCATCTCATCATCATTGGTGTTTAACCAAAAATTCTCCGTTAAAGGTTTTTTAAGTTTCACGATCACACATACTACTGCAATATTTTTTTGAGCCTTGAATTTTGCCAATATATCTTTAGGCAAGTCCGGAATAAGAGATGGAATATAAGGCAGCGGGACCGTACTAATTACCTTATCAAACTTTTGTAGCTTACCGCCAACCTCCACACCGATTAACTTTTGTGACTCGATAACAACTTTACTTACGGGTGAGCTAAGAAAGATTTTTCCGCCCCTAGACTCAATTTCTTTTTTTAGTGCCTGAAGCAAGGTATGTGAGCCGCCCTCAAGGTAACCAAGCTTTTCTTTAAATAGGCTGTAGCGTGAACGTCCAATACGTCGAATACGACTCCATATCCATGCGGCGGATAAGTTGTCTGTGTATTCATAAAACTTATATTCAAATAAACGCCGCCATAACACTTCGTAGGCCTCAGCACCAACCCAACGTTTAATCCAACCGGTAGCTTCTACATTATCTAAAGGTTTCCAGTTATTACGCTTTGTACACAAGAAGGCATGCAGACCATAGCGAAATTTAGCAAAAAAACTTAAGCCACTAAATTTAAGCAACGCTATAGGATTGCCCCAAGGCTGAAGTTTGTTTCTATACCAGTAACCCATCTTGGTCTCAACCCAACGCATTTGATTGGTCAATCCAAGTTCATCCAGCATCTTCAAAAATGCATGGTCCGAGATGCAATGGAAGTGGTAGTAACGTTCAATCATTAGCCCTGAAAAATCAAAGGCTGCAGTCATGCCACCTACCCTATCATCTGCCTCAAAGATCACTGGCTTATGGCCATCTCTTACTAGTTGATAAGCGACCGCTAAGCCCATCGGTCCTGCACCAAGTACTGCGATTTTTTGACCCGTCATTAAAACTCCAGAACTACTTTACTGTACTTAGGATCAATAAAAGTCTCATGAATAGCATCGGAAAATGAAGTGTATGGTACCCCAAAAATACCTGGCCAATCAATGACCTCAAACTCATCTTTAGCTGTCAATGCTGCAAGCTGCTGAGTCGTGAAGGGAGGATTCTTATCAAATAATCCCCATACCCATAGCAACACAAAAAAAAGATGATATGGAATTTTTATAACCAAAGTTTTAGCCTTAGTAGCTGACTTAATTTCACGAATAATATCAATATAATCGATTTGCTCATGGCCAGTAATGTTATAGATTCCAGTAATAATCTTTTTCTCGATGCAGCTAATAATCACATTGCAGAAGTCACCCACATAAAGCGGCTGCCGCATAAACTTACCATCCCCTGGGATCGGAAAGAATGGCATTTTTTTCATAAAACGAGAGAGCCATCCTAAATGTTTACGATCAAACCAACCAAACATAAGTGTTGGACGAAGCACTGGGCAGCTAATACCTGATTCCAATACCAAGCTCTCCTGATCTTTCTTTGTCTTCGTATAAAAATCATCAGCTACAGACTCCACTACAGATGAGCTTATATGGACTAATTGTGGAACTTTATATTTTTTTATTGTATCTAGAATCACTCTTGACGCGTCAACGTTATTACGAACAAACTCTGAATAATCATTTCCACCAATTTGAGCTTGCAGCATGACAACTACATCCGCATCTTTAAATTCATCTTGCCAAGGTCCAGACTGAGATAGATCAGCAAAAATTGCCACCACATCAGGCTGCACTTTTTTTAAAACTTCAAGATTCTTATGATGCTTATCAAACACAACAATTTTTGAATAACCTTTAGACTTAAGCCTTGCTACTAAATTTTGACCAACAAGGCCAGCTCCGCCAGGAAGT
>CAINEG010000155.1 GCA_903847655.1 uncultured Bacteroidota bacterium | reverse complement strand
TGTTCTTTGTATAGTAGATCTAGGCTAGTCATAAACCCAGTATATTCATTATAACTATAGCTAAACTATCTATATCCAATACCCTTGATTTACAGTTGATTAATCCATTTAAACCTTATATTTGTGCTTATAATTAACATTATGTTAAATAGTATTCTAATGAGAATCCCTGTTTGATAAGCGGTCATGATTCTTCCCCATAGCTGAATTTACATTAGCAAATAGATTGTAGCTTTAATAAAATAAACATAACCCCTAATACTTCATAAAACATATTTATGTTCAAGCAATTATCATCCATTCGAATTAAACAATTTTATCAAGCTTTTATAGTTTTAAGCTTCCTATTTACCAGCCCATTAATGGCTCAGGATTGTAAAGTTTTAGACCCCAATCTTTCCGGTGTTTATACTGGTGATTGTAAAAATGGTAAAGCTTCAGGCCAAGGCAAGTCTGTAGGAAAATATACTTATGAAGGTGAATTTAAAGCTGGCCTACCCGAAGGTAAAGGTCAATTGACCGATGACTTGGGCAATCTGTTTAATGGCAATTTTAAAAAAGGTAAAAAGAATGGCGACGGATTAGCAAATTTTAAAACGGCTCAAGGCAAGGACAGCATCGTGAATGGATTTTGGAAAAATGATACTTATATAGGCCTATATGAGCATCCTTACACCTTGGTTAAAAAAACCTTTAATGTAGGTGCCATTTCCGTTTCTTATGATGATCCAACCCCGCCCAATAGTTCCATTGTTTTAAGCCTAGAGAATATCTCTGAAGGCGGTGGGTTAAAAGGTATTGTACCCAAACCAACTATTGGGGAAGTATTAATCATCAAAGGCGGTTATCAAGTAATGAATTCGGTTACTACCAATCCTAAAAAGAATATTTATACTTTTCAAAATATTACCTTTCCAGCTACCCTACTTTTTAAAATCAACAACGAAGAACTTCAAATTGATTTCAATGAAGCAAAAAATTATAAATTAATTATTCCTATCAGAGACTAAATGATTTTGATAAATTGATGCCTGCGCCTAGTTTTTCTATCCTATTTGATTGTAGTTTTACTTACTCAATTAAATAGCCCATTTAAAATTTAAACAATGATGCAATTCCCTTTCAAAAAAAGCAATATTATATTCCTACTGATTGCTTTGTCCATTGCTGGAACTACCCCATTATTGGCGCAGGATTGCAAAGTCTTAGATCCAAATTTGGTTGGAACCTATGCTGGTGATTGTAAAAGTGGAAAAGCTTCTGGTATAGGTAAAGCAGTGGGTAAATACACTTATGAAGGTGAATTCAAATATGGCCTTCCAGAAGGTAAAGGGAAGCTCACGGATGATCATGGAAATTATTACAAAGGCAGTTTTAAAAAAGGCAAACGCGAAGGTGAAGGTACTGGCTTTTTCAAAAATATCCACGGAGAAGACAGTGTACTGAATGGATTTTGGAAAGAGGATGCTTTTGTAGGTTTGTATGAACATGCTTTCAAGATTGTGAGTAAAACCTTTATGGTGAGTTCCGTAGTTGTTACTTTTGAAAATCCCACCCCTCCCAATAGCACCATAGAATTAAGTATGGAAAGTGTTTCTGGAGGTGCATTTAATGTACATGGTGAAATACCTAAACCTACTTTAGGGGAAGCTATTTTTCAAAAAGGCTCGTATCAAATTATTATGCCTATCACCAATCAACAAAAAAGAAATACTTATATCTTTCAAAATTTAATTTACCCGGCAACTATTCTATTTAAGATTGACAACGAGGAAGTTCAAGTGGAATTCAATGAAGCAAAAAATTATAAAATATTTGTCACCTTAAGAGATTAAATAGATTAAATATCCCCCTTAGATTATAAAAAAAGGATCCTAAAATTTAGGATCCTTTTTTTATATTATTCTTCATAGGCCTCACCTACTTATTTTTACTATTGATACTTATCGTGTAATTTATCATAAGCATTGTACTTGGCATCAAATTCGTCATAGGCTTTTTGATCCTTACCTCTTAATTTGTCTCTTTTATATCCAAACAAAGTAGCCAAGAAATCCACAGATCTTGAAGCTACATTTTTCTCTGCTCTATCTAATTTATCCTTGTCTTTAATTACCCCATAGGCTTTTTCAATCCACTCCACTGCAGCATCTACTTTTTCTTTGATAGGCCCCTCTAAAACAGCATTCAACTTTTTAATTGAATCTTGTTGTGCTTTAAATTGTGCCTCCATAGCGATCTTCTTTTTTGGATCTTTAGAAGCTGCAGGCTTATTTGCATTCAATGCTTGTAAGGCACGAATATTGTCTCCTACCTTTTCATCTAATATCGTGAATTGATTGTAATAACTAATCCCAACGTTAAATGCCGCAGCAAAGTTTTTAGTATTCATGGTATAAGCTTTTTTATAAGCTTCCGCTGCTTTTGAAATATAGTAATCTCCTTTTTCAGCACTTACCCCATCGGCATTCTTACCTGCCATAAACATATCTCCATACATTTGCAATTCCAACTCTGTTAATTTTCCAGCGGCCACTGTTTCGTCGTACAATATTATTTTCTCATCTGTATTTAAGTTCTTATCGATGTATTCTGTTTTGTATTCAACCCAAGACTCTTTAGGATAAGTAGCTTCTGAAATTGCATAATAGGTGTCAAAGCTAGCTTTGTCTTTTTTTAGGGTCAATTGCAATAACAAATAACGATATACTTCTACCAGCTCTGGAGTCATAATTTTGCTATCTATCAATCTTCTGTAATAAACAATAGTTGCATCTACATTACCTGCATTTTGGTTAGAATAGCCAGCGTAAATAATAGAAGTAGTATCAAATTTTTGTTTAGAAGCAGCCCAACCTTGTGCAAATACAATATCACTATAGTAAACAGCTTGATCAAAATTTTGCGCAGCTACTTTCCAATTTTTTATATTGAATGCAGTTACTCCATCTTTAAAGCTTTTTACATAAACATCAAAAAATGGGTCCTGTCCATTTTCTTTGGCTATAGCTAAAGTTTTATCTGCTTTAATGTATTCATCCAAAGAGGTTTTAATTTGATCATAAGCATCTGGGTATTTAGAAGCCAAGGTGGTCTCTTTATTGATCCCACTGTAGATACGAGACTTCCAATAATAGGCTTCTGCAGATTCCTTCAACGTGGGCTTTTTTGTAATGACCTTATCGTATTCCAATTTTGCATTTTCAAATTTGGTAATTAAAATACTGGTTTTTACTTTTTCAAAATCTTGGGCTTGTATACTTTGAAAGCTCAACAAGATGACCAATGCCCCGATTATTTTTTTCATAGCTATTTTTTTATTATGAATTATTGCTGTTAAAGTTATCATATTTAGTTGATTTAATGTTTAGGAAACCTCTGGGGTTGGATTAGGCGTTGTTTCATCGCTTGGACTGTCTGTGCTAGGTGCTGAAGCATCGGTTTGCGCACCATCTTCCTCTGGTCCAGTTTCCTCTTGTTCTTCAATCTTAGAAGTGGCTGCGATTTCATCACCTTCATCTAAACGAATCAAAGTCACGCCCTGCGTGGCACGTCCTGCTTCGCGGATATCGGTGATTCTAGTTCTAATGGTCACCCCCGATTTACAAGTAATGATCAAATCTTCTTTTTCTAATACATCCATGATGCCTACTAGGCCTCCTGTTTTCTCTGTAACATTAATGGTTTTAACCCCTTTGCCACCACGGTTGGTGATTCTGTATTCTTCGATAGCAGTTCTTTTACCAAAACCTTGTTGACTCACCACTAAAATAGTACGGTCTTTATCGTCTTTGTGAACGCATACTAAACCTACCACTTCATCATTTTCATTGTCCACTTCGATCCCTGCTACCCCAATGGCACCACGACCTGTTGGACGTACTTTTTCTTCAGGGAAACGAATGGCCCTACCCGACTTAACGGCCATCATCACTTCATTATTACCATCGGTTAAACGTGCTGCTAATAATTCATCGCCTTCATTAATAGTAATGGCATTCACACCACTTACTCTTGGGCGACTGAAATCTTCTAAACATGTTTTCTTAATAATACCACGCTTAGTACATAAGATGATAAAATGATTTTGTACATATTCCTTATCATCCAATTTACGTACTTCAATAATGGCTTTTACTTTATCATCCGGTGGTATTTGAATTAAGTTCTGCACCGCACGGCCCTTACTTGTTTTTTCACCTTCCGGAATTTCATATACACGCAACCAGAAACATCTTCCTTTTTCTGTGAAGAACAACATGGTATCATGGGTAGATGCTATAAACAAATGCTCTACAAAATCTTCGTCTCTTGTTTTGGTCCCCATGGCACCTCGACCACCTCTTTTTTGTTGACGGTATTCTGAAACAGCCGTTCTCTTAATATAACCTAAATGAGAAATGGTAATCACCACATCTTCTTCTTCAATCAAATCTTCCAATTTCATTTCATCTGCTAAATATTGGATTTCAGTTTTACGTTCATCACCAAATTTTTCTTTTACTTCTAATAATTCAGTTTTGATCAGTTCAAAACGTAAATGTTCGCTACCTAATAATTCATTTAATGATTTGATGATTTGCATCAAGTGCTCAAACTCTTCTTTGATTTTTTCACGCTCCATGCCCGTCAAACGTTGCAATCTTAATTCTAAGATGGCTTTGGCTTGAATGTCAGAAATACCCCAACCTGCAGTCATTAGGCTTTCTTTGGCAGCTTCTGGATTGGCAGAATTGCGGATCAAACGAATCACTTCATCCAAATGATCTAAAGCAATTAAATAGCCTTCTAAAATATGCGCACGTTCTTGTGCTTTTCTTAATTCAAATTGAGCACGACGAATGACCACTTCCATTCTAAACTCAATAAACTCACTCACTAAATCACGTAAATTTAAAATTTTAGGCCGGCCTTTGCTCAATGCCACGTTATTGATACCGTAGCTGGTTTGTAATTCAGTAAACTTAAACAATTGGTTGATGATGACCTGAGCTACTGCATCTTTACGAAGCTCAATAACTATTCTTGTTCCTTCTCGCTTATTACTTTCATTGTTGACATGCGTAATGCCATCGATAGTTTTATCTACTACCAATTGGCCAATACGATCGGTTAAATTATCTCTATTTACTTGGTAAGGAATTTCATTGATCACAATTAATTCACGACCGTTGGCCTTTGTTTCAACATTACATTTACCACGAAGTACTACTCTACCACGACCTGTGGCTAAACCTTGTCTTACTCCTTCCATTCCATAAATCACGCCCCCCGTAGGAAAATCGGGCGCTTTCACAAACTGCATCAATTCCTCCACCGTAATATCTTTGTTATCGATATAAGCGATACAACCATCCACCACTTCATTTAAGTTATGGGGCAACATATTCGTAGCCATACCCACCGCAATACCAGAAGAACCATTGACTAATAATTGAGGAATACGTGTAGGTAATACAGATGGTTCAGATAAGCTATCATCAAAATTTAATTGGAAATCGACGGTGTCTTTTTCCAAATCATCCAACATTGCTTCAGAAATTTTCTGCAATCTTGCTTCTGTATAACGCATCGCAGCTGGTGGGTCTCCATCTTGGTTACCAAAATTACCCTGACCATCTACCAATTTGTAACGCATGGTCCATTCCTGAGCCATACGTACTAGTGTATCATAAATAGCACTATCTCCATGGGGATGGAATTTTCCCATCACTTCACCCACAATACGTGCCGATTTTTTATACGCTTTATTGCTGTTGTTGCCTAGTTCATTCATGGCATACAAAACCCTGCGATGTACTGGTTTAAAACCATCTCTTACATCGGGTAAAGCACGTCCAACAATCACCGACATAGAATAATCTATGTAAGAGGTTTTCATTTGCTCTTCGATGTTGACTCTTATGACACGGTCATTGTCTTGGGTGGCTTCTGTACCTAAATTTTCGTTGATATTATCTTCCATAAGTTTTAATTTCTTTACCTCAAAAAGGGGTGTTTTTCAAAGCCCTAATAGATGGTTTACGAAGATACCTTTTCAAGCCCTTTTTAGCTATTTTTAAACCCTAATTTTTAAGCAGATTTATCCACAGTTGTGGGTAAGAAATCTTAACTTTAAAGCACAGATTTTTAATGATTTAGATAGGCCAAAATGAGTGTAGAAATTTTAATTATTGGGGCAGGCAAATCGGCTACTGTTTTGATTCAATATTTGAAGATCAAAGCCGTTGAAAACAACTGGCAAATCGTATTAGCGGATGGAGACCAAGCAACTGCCCAAGCAAAATGGAATCAAGCGACCAATGGAATCGCTGTGGGTATTGATGTCAACGATGCCCTAGCAAGGAAAGCGCTGATTCAAAAAGCCACAGTGGTGGTTTCTATGCTACCTCCTAGTTTACATTTTCTAGTGGCCCAAGATTGCCTAGCATTTTCTAAATCGCTATTCACGGCATCTTATGTAGATGAAAACATGCGTTCTCTGGAGCCAAGCCTCAAAGCCAACAATATTTTATTCTTATGCGAAATGGGCTTAGACCCTGGTATTGACCACATGAGCGCCATGGAACTCATTGATAAAATAAAGGCAAAAGGAGGCCAAATAACTGGGTTTAAATCCCATTGCGGTGGATTAATCGCCCCGGAGTCGGACAACAATCCTTGGCATTATAAAATTAGCTGGAATGCCAATAATATTCTGCTGGCAGGAAAAGCTGGCGCCGTCTATCTTGAAAATGGACAGCAAAAAACAATTCCTTATTTGCATTTATTTGAAAATGCCCCCCAATTAGAGATTCCAAACACTGGTTTATTTGGTTATTATCCCAATAGAAATTCTTTGACCTATATGGAAACTTATGCTTTACAAGGCGTAAACAACTTTGTAAGAACTACTTTAAGAGCTTCCGATTTTTTTCTTGGCTGGAACGCCATAGTGCAATTGGGTTTAACCAATGAGCAGCCTATAGATTTGAAAGGAAATTCCAGCATCAAAGAATGGCTTGAATTACATCTGGCTGCTCATCATTTGAATAGTTTGTATGACGCACTATTAAAAAATGAAATCGTAAAAAAACAGTTGGACTATTTAGGATTCAATACCGATACCCTCCTTCCTTCAAATTTAAGATCCAATGCCTCCATTATGCAATGGATATTGGAAAACAAATGGAAATTAGCACCAACAGATAAAGATATGGTGGTGATGATGCACGAAATTGAATATACACACAATAATAAAAAATACTTGGTTCAAAGCAGTATGGTAAAAATTGGCATGGATGCAAATTATACTGCCATGGCCACCACCGTTGGCCTTCCCCTAGCCATGAGTGTTTGTGCTTATCTTAAAGGGGATATTAATTTAACTGGATTGCATATTCCTACCCATCCTTCTATCTATACCCCTATTTTAAAAACATTGGCAGAAGAAGGAATTGTATTTGAAGAATTAACAAAAGAACTAAACTAATTATTTTACAGCTGTAGGGATAGATTTTACCGAATCCCACTCATAATCCAATTGTCTTTTCTCTAAGCTTGCTGCCACCACTTTAATGGTGACTTTATCGCCCATATTGAATTTGCGCCCCGATCTCATACCTACTAAGGCATAATCAGATTCGACCAATCTAAAATCATCAAATTTGGATAAACCGGTAATACTTACTAAACCTTCACATTTGTGTTCAATGGTTTCTACCCAAAATCCAAAACTAGAAACCCCACTAATGATACCTTCAAAGCTTTGCCCTAAATAATCACGCATGAATTCTACTTGCTTGTATTTATTGGCTGCTCTTTCTGATTCCATCGCTGCGCGTTCTCTTTCACTACAATGCACACATTTCTGTTCTAAATCAGTATCGTTCATTGGATGATTTAATAAAACTGATTGTACAATGCGATGCACTAAAATATCAGGATAACGTCGAATAGGTGAAGTAAAATGACAATAATGTTCAAAGCCCAAACCATAGTGTCCAATATTGTTGCTGGTATAAACAGCCTTGGCCATGGTCCTGATGCCCAATTGTTCCAAAACATGTTGTTCGGGTTTTCCTTTGGAGGCAACCATTAATTCATTAAAACTATGCGCAATATGGGTGGGTGACGATATATCAAATGGATAGCCATGCTTTTTTGCAAAACTGATAAATGGATTTAATTTTTCTTCATTGGGTTGATCATGCACACGGTAAGGAAATGGAAGTTGTTCTTTTTTAATTTTTATTTGACCCATTTTTTGCGCAATCAGTTGATTGGCTTTCAACATCAACTCTTCAATCAATTGATGCGATTCTTTACTTTCTTTAATGGTAATACCCGTTGGTTTTCCTTTATCATCTAAAGTAAAACGCACTTCCTGTGAAGAGAAATTGATGGCACCACTATCAAATCTAGCTTTACGCAGTTTTTGGGTCCAATCCAATAACCATAAAATTTCAGAGGAATGATCCCCTATCTTAGTATCAATAATTTCTTGTACTTGTTCATAGGTAAATCTTCTATCAGAATGGATAATGGTTTTTCCAAACCAGGTATTCACAATTTTACCATGCGTATCTACTTCAAAACATGCAGAGAAAGTTAGTTTATCTTCCTTAGGTCTTAAAGAACATAGTTCATTAGAAATACGTTCTGGCAGCATGGGATAGACCCTGTCTGGCAAGTACACCGAGGTGGCTCTTTCATAAGCTTCTTTGTCTACGGCTGTACCAGGTTGCACGAAATGACTTACATCTGCTATGTGTACCCCTATTTCTAAATTTCCATTGTCCAATCTTTGATAAGAAATAGCGTCATCAAAATCTTTGGCATCAACTGGATCAATGGTAAAGGTTAAAACTTTACGGTAATCCTTTCTTTTGGCTACTTCATTGGCATCAATTTTCTCCGTCAATGATTTAGCAAAGGCGATCACTTCATCACTAAAGGATAAAGAGAACCCAGCTTCAGCCACAATAGATTGCATGGCTAAATCATTCTCTTGTTCTGGAGTGAATATTTTTAATACTTCTCCTTCTGGTTTGCGCGAAGACTTTTCCCATTTAGTCAACTGTACCATCACACGATCATTGTCCTTGGCCCCATTGAGTTTATTCATGGGGATGTAGATATCAGGCATGGGGAATACACTGCTTGGAATAAAGAAAGCTGTTTTTTCTTTTACTTGCATCGTGCCGGCAAAAGAGACTTGTTTACGTTTTAGAATTTCTAATACTTTTCCTTCTTTCTTACCAGAGCCTTGTCTGATTTTGGTAATTTTAACGCTTACTTCATCCCCTTTCAATGCAGTATTGAAATCATTTGGGAAAATTAATATATCATTTTCTAAACCTTGTACCATCACAAAGCCCATCCCAGATTTAGCAATATCTAGTTTGCCTTTGTAAGTGGTTACCAAGTGCGTATGTTTAGTGGTCGTTTTTGTTTTTTTTGTGTTCTTTTTAGTTCCCATTTATTTTTTTATAAAATTGCGCAACATAATTCAACACCAATTCATTGAAATTTCTTTCTGAATCAAATAAAAATTTTGGCTTAATGGGCAATACATACATAGGAATATTGTTTAATTCTTCTGTGTATTTGACCAATCTTACAGCGTCTTTTTCGGTGGTTAATATTAGTTTACTTTTTGATTTAATTTGATCAAATTTCTCTCTAATTTCTTGTAAGTCTTCGATAGAAAAAATATGATGATCACTGTAACTTAGTTGATAATAAGTATCAGTATGTTCGTGGATATAATTTTTTAAAGGTAAAGGATTGGCTATTCCACAAACCAACAATACCTCGTCTCTCAAAGTTAAAATCCATTGATCGGCTGGATTGTAAATATGGTAAGGCGTTTCGTATTTAATGGTAGTAAAAAATAAACTCTGATGTTGTTCTGGGTTTATCCTTTCTACAATTTCGTCTCTTTCTGCTATGCTTAATTCTGCAGGACATTTGGTGACAATAATAATGTCTGCTCTTTTTGCAGATTTTCTATCGTCTCTTAAATCTCCTGTTGGTATAAAAAAATCATCACAGTATAAATTATTGTATTCAGTCAACAAGATATTAAAGTCTGATTCAATTTCTCTGTGCTGAAATGCATCATCTAAAATGATGACTTGAATTTTAGGCACATCCTGGATGAGTTGAGGGATGGCTTCAATTCTTCTTTCTCCTACGGCTACGGCTGCATTGGGAAATTTGATGTGAAACTGCATGGGTTCATCTCCTATTTCAAGTGCGGTGGTTAAATCATCCGCTAAAGCATACCCTTTAGTTTTTCGCTTATACCCTCTGCTTAAAGTGCCTATTTTATATTCTTCCGTTAAAATAGCTAAAAGATGTTCTACCATGGGAGACTTTCCAGTTCCCCCCATCGATAAATTGCCTACACAAATCAAAGGGACATTAAAATGAACAGAATGCAAATACTTTTTATCATACATCCAATTTCTCAAAGAAACAATCCAACCATAGATAAGCGCAAATGGTAAAAGTAATACTCTAAAGGATTTTAAAAATACATTGTTAAAATTCATAACTATTCCAAGGCGTAATACAATGGGTCAAAGGTACGTCAAATTCATGGGTATCTTGGATA
>CAINEG010000154.1 GCA_903847655.1 uncultured Bacteroidota bacterium | reverse complement strand
CTTATTCCAATTTGTATGAAGTGGTGAAGTCGTCTTATTATGAAAAGGCCATTATTGAATGTATTGATTTAATTATTGATGATAGAGGTTCTGTAAAAGATAAAGCTTCTGAAGACTTATCTAAAATAAGAACGCAGTTATTTAAAAAAAGGCAGGAGCTACGCCGCATTTTTGAAAAAGTAGTGCAACGATTAGCCAAGTCGGGTTATACCGCCGATATAGATGAAAGCTTTAGCAATGGCCGAAGAGTAGTTGCCGTTTTTTCTGAATACAAAAGACAGGTAAAAGGTTTTTTACATGGAGAGAGTGATAGTCGTAAAACAGCTTTTATAGAACCGGAGGAAACTATTGAGCTGAATAATGAGTTGTATGGATTAGAACAAGATGAATTAAAAGAAGTTCAAAAAATATTAAGAGCCTTAACGGCACAGTTAGCACCTTATTCAAGTTTACTACTTAGCTATGCGCAAATTATTGGCAGTTTTGATTTTATCAGAGCCAAGGCATTACTAGCGATAGATATGAATGCGAATAGGCCCATGGTGCATAATAAAGCCATTACACATTTAATTGAGGCCTATCATCCCTTGCTATACATCTACAATAAGACATCGGGTAAGAAAACCATCCCCGTTAATTTAGAATTAGATGATGAGGCACGTATATTAATTATTAGTGGACCCAATGCCGGTGGTAAAACAGTGTCCATGAAAACCTTGGGGCTAAACCAAGTGATGTTGCAAAGCGGATTGCTTGTGCCAATGAGTGCTACCTCACAGATGGGTATTTACAAACAATTATTTATTCAACTAGGAGATACGCAAAACCTAGCCTTTGAATTAAGTACTTATTCGAGTCATTTATTACACATGAAGCATTTTATTGAAAATGCCAATGGTAAAACTTTGTTTTTTATAGATGAACTAGGAAGTGGTAGTGACCCACATTTAGGAGGTGCCTTTGCAGAAGTGATATTAGAAGAATTATCGCATAGGCATGCACAGGGTATTGTGACCACGCATTATTTGAATTTAAAAGTAATGGCCAATCATAATAAAGGCATTATTAACGGAGCCATGCAGTTTGATGAAGTAAAGCTAGAACCTCTCTATCAATTGGTCATAGGCAAGCCAGGCAGCTCTTATACCTTCGCGATTGCGGAAAGGATTGGACTGCCCAAGCATTTAATTAATAGAGCTAGAAAATTGGTGGACAGCCATCATTTTGAATTGGATAATTTATTGAATAGAACTGAACAGGATTTGCAATTGGTGCAACAAGAGCGTAAGGATTTACATAAAAAACAAAAAGAAAACGAACAATTGCAGACCGAATTAAAAAAGGTTTTGGACAAAGAAAAACATGTACAACAAATTGAATTATTAAAAGAACAGAATAGGGTAGCCGAGGAAAAATTTGCATATTTGAAAGATATGGAGCGAAAAATAAAGCAAATCGCACTAGATTGGAAAAAATCGGAAAAGAAGGAAGAAGTGATGAAGAATTTATACAATTTATTATTTAAGACCAATGATAAAATTGTCATTAATCGATTGGCTAAAAAAGTAGATAAAAATTATAAAGAATTGGCAGTACCCATTGTACTAGGTTCAATGGTAAAACTAAAGAAGAATTATCAAGTGGGAGAAGTGATTGGTTTTAAAGGTAAAAGAGCCATTGTAAAAGTGGGGCAGTTGCCTATGAATATTGATCTGGAAGATTTGATGGTGGTAGAAAAAATAGATGAACCCAAAAAGAAATAATAAAAATTGAAACACCATGGTGATTGATAAATTAAGTGAAATAACAAAGTACGCCAATTTGCATCCACGATTTGCAAAGGCCATGGATTATATAGTGACCACTCATTTGATGAGCTTGGAGCCAGGTACCATTTTGGTAGATGGGGAAGATATCAAGGCCATTGTCATGGAGGGCAACTGCGTTCCTGCAGAAGAATCATTGGCAGGGTTTGAATGCCACAACACTTATATCGATATTCAAATTGTTTTAAAAGGTAAGGAAACCGTGGGCTGGAGGGCTAGATCCAACTGTAGCCAACCCAAGGGAGAATACAGCGTAGAAAAAGATGTTATGTTTTATGCAGATGCACCAAGTTTGTTTTTTGAATTGCAGGCAGGTATGTTTAGTATTTATTTCCCTAATGATGTGCACGCACCTATGATTGGAGAAGGGCCCATTAAAAAAGTGGTCATGAAACTAAGGGTACACTAAATCCAATAAAAATAGTAGTTTTAATAGATGAAAAAAGGCCCTGATTATATCCTCTTGTTTTTTGCCACTATTTATTTAGTGGTACATTTTATTCCCGATTTAGGGGGTGCTGATGTAATGGGGGCGCAATGGTTGTATACTAGTGTGGTGGATTTGTTGTTATTTGGTTATTTGTTTTTTGAAAAAGACAAATATAAAGAAGCCATACAAGCCATTTTCAATAGTAGATTTTCATTGGTATATTTGGTGTACTTTATTTGGGCATTAATTTCTATTTCTTATGCCATGAATGCCAATGAGGCCATGGTTTGCTTATCTAGACTAGCCAGTACTTTTTTATTGTTTGTCAATATTTCTGTTTTACTCTATAAAAAGGATTTAAGTTCTTTTTATACTTTTTTGTGTTTGATCTTAAGCTTGATTTTAGTGTATGATGCCTTGTATGTGATTACAGGTTTCAATAATAATATTGATACAATGGATTTAAATACAAATATTGTTAGTTTGACGGGCAATAATGGCAATAAGAATGTAATGGCAGCTAGTTTGCTCATTAAAGTTCCTTTTGCATTGTACTTGATTGTCACTGGGAAGGTATTCAATAAAATTATTGGGTTTATCACTGTATTCTTAGGTGTATTTGCGGTGTTTATCATGAATACCCGTTCTACTTATGTGGCCCTTTTATTAATTGTATTGTTTTTTGTAATTACTACGGTCATCTTTTTATACAAAAAAAGAAAAGAAGCCATGGTACAAATACTGCTTTTCTTGGTACCGGTAGGCCTTGCCTTTTTTTCGGCCAATATGGTTTTGAGTAATGCAGTAAAGATGCAGGACACTCAAGGAAGTTATGGTTCTGTGACCAAAAGAATTGGAGACATTACCATTGCGAGTGAAGAAGGTGCCCGTATTCACTTATGGTGGGCGGCCTTAGATTATTTTAAAAAGCATCCAATTTTAGGCGATGGCTATGGTAACTGGAAACTAGCTTCTATCCCTTATGAAAAAGAAAGAACCAATGATTTGTTTGTGCCTTATCATTCCCACAACGATTTTTTTGAAAATGGGGCTGACTTGGGAATTATAGGTTTTGTTGGTTATGCCTCCCTCTTTATTTTACTAGGGGTATTGACCATTAAAATTTGGCGAAACAAAAATGCCAAACAATATCATTTTATAGCTACTATTTCTGCAATGGCCTTGGCCTGTTATTTTATAGATGCGTTTTTCAATTTTCCTACAGAGCGAACCATCATGCAAACCATTTTGGCCATTGTTTTTGCCTTGGTGATGGCGCCAGCATATCTTATGAATGATCAGTTTTTGGCTATGCCTAAATTCAAATTGTTTAGCGCTAAAATAGCCACTGGCTTTTTTATAATTATAACACTAGTTACTATTGTTCCAAGTATCTACATCAATCAACAAGTGTATGAATCCTTAAAAGTGCAAAAGTATGTGATGGGAGAAATTGACAGTGATCCTAAGATGGCCTTGGATGAAGTGAAAAGCGCATTCCCCACTTTTCCTAATTTGTCTACTTCTACGTTACCCATTAAAGCCTTGGTGGCTAGGTATTACTTTAGAGACAAGCATTATGATGAGGCCATGAAGTTATTAAGAGAAAGCGAAAAGGTAAATCCTGCCTTGCATTACAACGATTTTATCAAGACAGCCATTTTTGCGGCCCAACAAAATTTTGACAGTGTAAGTTTTTATGCCAAACGTGCTTTTTATAATTGGCCTCGTGCTACTAGTTATTATAAAAATGTATTGTTTGCGGCAGCTAAAAAAAGAGATACCCTTGAAATTACCAAGGCCTATAATTTATACAAGAAATACCGTGATGGGGGCGAGGCCGTCAATCAGTATTTAATGGCCATGTATGAAGTAAAAGGAGGCGCTGATAAATACATGTATACTATTTTAGATTCTGCCCTAGTTCATTTTCCAGGTGATTCTGTCTTATTAAGAGGTACCAAAAATTTATTGTATCAAAATCGCAGTGGAAGTAATAATCAAGTTGGTTCGGCAGTGAATGCATTTGCCGCTAGCGCGGGTGCTTTATTTGCTAAAGGAGATTATAATGGTGCAGCAAAATTATACATTAAGGCAAGTGTCGTAGAACCTTTTAATTATACCCATACGGAGAACATTGCCATTTGTTATTATACCAATAAAAATTACGATAAGTGTATTGCCTATTTTGACAAAGCCATTGCTTTTCCTCAAAACAATACGGGTAAGTCGGAATTTTTTAAAGCGATGTCCTTGGTGGCCTTGGGAAAAAACACGGATGCCTGTGGATCTTTGCAAGCTGCCAAAAAGAAAAATTATCCTGATATAGATAAGTATATTGCCTTGTATTGTAAGTAAATTGATGAACTATTAAGCACCTGTAATGAGAAAATCCGGCCTCTTTTTAATTATACTATTGTCATTCGCGAATCTGGCTAATGCGCAATATCAAATTAAAATTAAGGCTATTAATACATTAGATACAGTTGTTTATTTTAGAGGTACCGTATTTGATGAGAAAAACTTTATTCCAAAAGACACCATTAATTTATCGAAAGGTAGTTTTACACTTAGCGCCAAAAAGCCAATACTAGGAGGTATTTATTTTTTCTATTTCCCTAAATCAAAAACTAAAATTTTCTTTGCCTTAGAAAATAAAGACAGTTTAAAGGTGGAAATTTCAGGGGCTAATTATTTAGATTTTATAAGCTTTAGCAATTCAAAAAATAAGGCATTTATTGAGTATCAACAATTAGAGAAAAAATTATCTAATTATGATACACTTTTTGCTAAAGAGT
>CAINEG010000153.1 GCA_903847655.1 uncultured Bacteroidota bacterium | reverse complement strand
ATTTAACTGAGTCGGGGAAATTAGAAAGAAAATTTATTAGATCTTGGATTAAATAAATAGACGCATGAGCAAATCGGTTTGCTCGTCATTGCCTAATTTAAAAATGTGTTGATCAAATTCAACAAAGCCATTTTTTTTATAAAATTGAATAGCGCGTTCATTTTTTTCCCAAACACCTAGCCAGATGTATTTAAGTGCTAAGTCCTTGGCCATGGCCAATGCTTTTTGATACAAAACCTGCCCTACTTTCTTTCCAAAATAAATATTTAACACATAGATGCGTTCAATTTCGAGAGAAGCTGGATCCTTTACATCAGATTGCGCCTCCCCTAAATTTAATTTTAAATAGCCAATTTTTTTGTCGCCCTCTATAGCAAAATAAAATTTTGAATTAGGGTTAGATAATTCATTAGTTAAAGTTTCCAAACTTAAATTATTGGTGAGGTAATTATGCATGTCCTCTTCGGAATTATGAATAGCAAAAGTTTCTGTAAAAGTTTGTCTGCTCAATTGTTGAAGCACTTCAAGATCAGCAAGCTCTAATTGGACAATTTGAATGGGATCCATAAAAATATTAAGTGGTTTGATTTAACAATTTTTCATAAGCCTTGCGTGATGCCCCACTAAAAAATATTTCTCCGCAATAAGTATAATTTAATTTATCCAAAATTCTAAGCATGGGTACATTGTCAAAATTCGTATCCACCTTAATACTAAAAATGTTTTTTTCTACACAAAGTTCTTCAATCAATAAAAACAAATTGGCACCCATCCCTTTCCTTTTAAGTGCTTCAGCAGTAGCTACCCGGTGCACCACCGCATAATCGCCATTGGACAACCATTGCCCTTGGATATCTGTATAGGTAGGTTCTATCCCAAATATAATGGCCGCATAAGCAATAATGGCTTGGTTGTCCACTAGTACATAACCATGGCCATTTTGAATATCGGTAATTACAGTTTGCTCGTTTGGATAACCATTTTGCCATTGGTCACTGCCATCCTTTCTTCTTTGTTCAATGGCTGCTAGCAAAATTTCCCAAATGGTATTTTTATCTTCGGGATTGGCTAATCTTAAATTCATTTCAACAATTTATACGCAAAGGAAGCACTTTTCGTTTAATTAAAGCACAGTATTTTAGTCTAAAATATTTATCTTCAAGCATGAATCATTCCTTATCCATCCATCAAATTGATGGCTTTATTAACAATGGTTTTATTAAAATAGAAAATGCTTTTTCTGCAACAGTGGCAGCGCAATGTGTTGATCTTTTATGGAAAGCCACCCACTGCCATCCTGATGATCAAACCACCTGGACCCAGCCTGTGATTAGAATAGGTGAAATGACGGACGCTCCATTTATTGAAGCGGCCAATAGTGAATTTCTCCATAATGCATTTGATCAATTGGTGGGTGAAGACAATTGGATACCAAAAACATCTATAGGTAGTTTTCCCATTAGGTTCCCGTCTCAAGAAAAAGCCAATGATACCGGTTGGCACGTAGATGCCAGTTTTACAGATGAAAATGCTAGCAATTATTTAGAATGGCGAATTAATGTACAATCCAAAGCAAGAGGCTTGTTGATGCTATTTTTATTTTCAGATGTGTCGGAGCATGATGCTCCCACAAAATTGAAAATTGGTTCGCATTTGAATGTGGCAAAAATTCTATCGCCCGCAGGCGAAAAAGGATTGGCCTTTATGGAACTCGCTGCCCATTTAGACAGCATCAATAATTGCGAAGAAATAAATGCAACAGGTAAGGCGGGGACTGTTTATTTATGTCATCCTTTTATCGTACATGCAGCCCAAGATCATTTAGGCACAAAACCAAAATTCATGGCCCAACCAGCATTGATGACAAAAAAAGATTTTACACTAGATGCAACTAGTTCAAACAATAGCCCCGTGGTAAAAGCCATACTGAAAGGATTGGATAAAATTTAAACAATGAAAAAAAGAGTAGTTGCTTATATTTTATTTGCCCTATACCTTATCCTATTATTTAAAATTTTGGTGTGGAAGGATCTTGCAATGATCCGCATTGGTCCTATCAAATTAAATTTTGGAGGCACACAGGAAGGCCCAGCTAATTTAATTCCATTTAAAACCATCTTTTACTATTTTACTGGAAAAAATGGTGTCTTAATTGCTGTATTAAATATTTTTGGCAATATTGCTGCATTGGTTCCTTTAGGATTTTTACTGCCACTTGTTTTTTTAAAAATCAGATGGAAACAAATATGGATGATAGCAGCCGCCTCCGGCTTAATAATAGAAAGCGTGCAATTGCTACTACATGTTGGGATTTTTGATGTAGATGATATACTATTAAATGGATGGGGTGTGTTAATGGGTTATTGGATGTATCTATTGTATATTAAAATACATACGCCCATAAAATCAATATTAAATTTTGTAGTCTTTGGAGGCCTAATTGTTATTTCTAGTTTGTTAACGATTTCCTATTACAAGCAAATTGAACTTCCCATTGGCATTGAGCCAAGTGTACAAACAAAATTGCAGAACAACCTTAAAAATAACACATCAAGTTCAAGCGCCTGTTGTGATTTATGCGGCGGTACAGGCGGTACAGGACGCATTGTGGCTATGACTAAAGATGCCATTACTATAAAAAGAAAAGACAGTGTTGCACAAAATATTAAACTCACCAATAAGACCATCATTAAAAACAACAATGGAAAGGCCAAGCTAAGCGATTTAAAAATTAATAACCATCTTACTGTAATTATAGACGAAACCGAAACAGCCTCTTTAATTTTAGTATGTGCAGAAAAAAATAAATAACTTATGACAAACCCAATAGTAGACAATTATTTAAAAAAAGCCAAAAATTGGAAACTTGAAATGGAAGCTTTAAGGGCGATACTACTTAGTGCTCCATTGGAAGAGGAATTTAAATGGGGAAAGCCCTGCTATGCGTATCAAGAAACAAATTTATTTATTATACAAGCCTTTAAAGACAATTGTGCGCTCTTATTTTTTAAAGGGTCCTTATTAAAAGATGAAAAAAAACTACTTGTCAAGCCAGGAGAAAATAGTCAGGCTGGGAGAATGATTCGATTTAAGGATGTTCAAGAAATTATTAAAATAAAATCTATCCTAAAGTCCTATATCAAAGAAGCTATTGATGCAGAAAAAAATGGTTTAAAAATTGAAGTAAAAAAAGAAATACAATTAGAATTACCAGAGCAATTAGTAGCAAAATTTAAAAAGAATGGGGCTTTCAAAAAAGCGTTTAATGAACTAACCCCGGGACGTCAAAGAGCGTATTTACTATTTTTTACTGCAGCCAAACAAGCTGAAACAAGGGTCACCAGAATTGAAAAATACACTCAACAAATTCTTTGTGGCAAAGGCATCAACGATTGTACCTGTGGTTTATCCAAACGAATGCCCAACTGCGATGGTTCCCATAAGCAATTAAGATAATTAAATTAAGGCTTTAAAAAAATCTTCCAGCTTCTTCTCATCCAATTGCTTATTGGTTCTTACACTACTACATAAATCAACACCAAAGGGTTGAACATAATCAATGGCTTGTTTGACATTGTCTTTATGAATGCCCCCTGCTAAAAACACAGGAACCTTTACTTCCTGTCTAATAGTTTTACTTAAATCCCAATTATGTGTTTTGCCAGTACCTCCAAGTACCTTGGTAGATAAATTGGGATTGCCGCTATCCAATAAAATGGCATCTACCATTTCAGCTATTTCAATAGCTTCTTGAATAGAGTTTTCATCTATCACATGAATCACTTGAACTAGTTTAACATAAGGAAGCGCGGCTCTTATTTGTTGGTATTGCCTATCGGTTAAGGCATCTACCATTTGAATGGTAGTGGTATTTACTTTTTTGTGGTGCTCAATGATGGCCGCTGCGCTTGTTTCGCTAGTCAATAAAAAGGTCTCTATAGGTGGCGGAACCGTTTTGGCAATGGCATGAATTAGTTCATCGGTAATAATTCCCGGACCACTGGGCATAGGTCCAACTAAGCCAATAGCCTTGGCGCCATAAGCAACAGCTAGTCTAGCTTCTTCAATACTACTAATGCAACAAATTTTTACGCTAACAATATTATTCATATATTATAATTCACACATTAAAAATAAGAAATTTAAATCATGTATATAAGAGGAAGGAGTTTAGATTTTGACAAGTTCAAAGAACTTAGTATTTTGTACTAGATAACACTAAATATAATAATATGAACAGAGTACAAGTAATTTTAACATTAGACATGGAGAACCTTCCAAGTAATTTTCCTGAATTATTAAAACAGGAGCAAGAAGTAGTAGCTGTTTGGAAATCGGAAGGATACCTTGAACATTTGTATTTAAGACAAGCTAGAAATGGTGCCGTCTTAGTTTTTAAAGATAAAGAGGAAGAGGAAGTTAAAGCATTAATGGAAACACTGCCTTTTTATAAAATTAAAAAAAGCGTTGAATATTATAATTTGATACACCAATTTTAATTTGTGTTCAACTCGTTTTGCTCCAAAAAATTTAAAGAAACATCATGAAAAAAATGTACAAACTATTGATTCTACTAAGTGTTCAATGCTTCGCAATGAATACTTATGCTCAAGATGGAACTATTTACCCGCTAGATGCGCCTAAAGAGCCCAATGCAATTCCTTTAGGCACAGGCACTGTGAAGGACCAGCCTGCACCAGAAACTTGGTTTCGCCAATGGGGTGACCCAATGGCAAGAAATATTTCCATAGCTACTTTAACACCCTTCTTGCCAGAAAAAGGAATGGCCAATGGAGCAGCTGTTATTGTTGCTCCCGGCGGGGGATATCGATGGCTATCCATGGGTAATGAAGGATGGGAAGTAGCCGAGGCCCTTGCTAAAAAAGGAATAGCAGCGTTTGTTTTAAAATATAGATTGTTTCCAACTCCAGCTTCTTTGGATGATTTTACAACATGGATGAACCGCCCGCGCCCTGCACCCCAAAAAACTGATGATACTTTAAAAAATACGACCCCTTCTACTCCTTTTCAAATGGATCTATCGAATCAACTGGAGGATGCGGAAGCAGCCTATGCAATGATTGTAAAAAAAGCGAATGAATGGGGAATTGATACAAAACGAATCGGAATGATTGGCTTTTCTGCAGGAGCAGGACTAACGATGCATGCAACACTAAATTCCAAAACGATGCAACTTGCTTTTATTGGTCCAATTTATGGAGGAATGGGTCCAGTGAAAGTACCCGTGAATGCTCCTCCAATGTTTAATGTAATTGCCTCAGATGATTTTTTATTTAATGCCCAATTTGGCGTAATTGATTCTTGGTTTAAAGCGGGACGCCCAGTTGAATTTCATTTATATCAAAATGGAGGGCATGGCTTTGGCTTAGGAAATCCAAACAAAACTAGTAACCGTTGGTTTGATTCATTTATATATTGGTTAGATGTAAATAAATTTCTTATTGCTAATTAAATGCAATAAGTCAGGACACAAACTTTTTTAATTTTATTGATTTTTTTAGCAAATAATGGTCTTATGAAAAAAAAATTTGTTGATGTTAATACTTATGAATCAAGAAATATGTCTAAGGATAAGAATATTGAATCCCAATTTTGGTTAGATAAAACTATTGAAGAAAGATTAACAGCCTCTATAGCTATGATTGAGCTGTCTTTTAATATCAAGGATTTTGTGAAACAAAAAGTAGATCGACAAATATTCTCCTCTTACAAAAAAAATTCATAGCTAATTTGTGACTTTGGATTATTTTGGATTGAGTATTTCTCCAAAATGCTTATCAGTTAATTCTGAATATATAGTACTAGCATCAATTTGAAGTTCATTTGACCAAGCAATTGAATAACCATTTGTATACACCTTTGCGAATTGATTTTTATCTTGAAGTACTTTGAAAATTCCCTTTTGAACCAAATCGTTTAATTCAATAGTGCCATTTACACCATCATCAAATTTGATGCTAATGGTATAGTCAGCTATGTATTTAACTTCTTGAACTTTCATACTCAAATTTACATAGAAAAAATAGAGATTTAAACATGATCGTAATGAAATCTACATTTTAAAATTTTAATTTCATCTTGTTCAACTTTATAAATTAATCTGTGTTCTTCATCAATTCTTCTTGACCAATAACCAGCGTAATTAAATTTTAAAGCCTCTGGTTTGCCAATACCTTCATATGGACTTCTTGAAATATCTTTTAACAGTTCATTAATTTTATTAATTTTCTGTTTATCATTTTTTTGCCAAAAAAGATATTCATCCCAAGCCATGTCTATAAAGATATATCTCATTATTCTATTAATTTACGCTCCCTCATTTTACCCTCCTCAAATTGCTTTATGGATGCATCTAGCACTTCCATATTTTTTTTAGAGGACATCTCGTGTAATGTTGCATTCATGGAATTGTACTCCGCTAAAGAAATAATTACAACACCAATGTCTTTACCTCTATTAATAATTAAGGTTTCATGCTCATTGGTGACCTTGTCAAGGTATTGCTTGGTTTCTTTACGAAAATCTGAAAGTGTAGTTGATAACATAATTTACATATTTATGTACAAATATATGTACATATTATCATAATCCATGAGCCAGTTCAAATATCAAAAATTTAATTATACAAAAACAGCGTATTTATACGCTGACAAGAAAACCCTAACTCACTAATAACCAATAAAAAAGCCCTGCAAAATGCAAGGCTTTTCTTTTGTGCTCCCCTTACCGACGAAAGATGCAACTATAATGCGATGATTGAGTATGTGACTATCAGGAAACTAAAGGGTTGAACTACGTGCAAGTTTGCAGAAATATAACTACCTTAAAAATGATGCTATTCGCATATGCTACCCAAATTGCTAAAATTGGCATATGTTTATTGAGCTTATAAACTTGTTGCCGCAATTGCTAAAAAGTTGACAGAGTAAACATTAATCAAACAAACTATCTAAACACATTTAATGAAAAAAATACTCGTTATAAACGGACACCCAAACAGAGACAGCTTTAATTTTGGACTTTTCGAAGCATACAAAAATGGTGCTTTAGCTTCGGGGGCAGACATTAAGGAGATTGTGATTACAGATTTAATTTTCAATCCAAACTTGCAATTTGGTTACCAAAAAAGAACT
>CAINEG010000152.1 GCA_903847655.1 uncultured Bacteroidota bacterium | reverse complement strand
CTGATCTTTGTTCAAAGTAATATTATGGCTAGTTAAATAGCAAGCCTGCCCTTGATTGATAAGTTCAAGCTGCCTTTCCTCCGCGTGTTTAAATGCATTTTCATCTCCAACAAAAATTTCAATGGGTATTCTTCCATCCTGATCTGTTAGGAAACTTATATATCTTGGTAATGTTTTTTTAGAAATTTCGTTGCCGCCAAGATATGGGATACAATTAATTTCATTAATAATAGATTTATTCTGATGCCAAGCAACAGAAATGTCTTCTGATATGATATCGACCCCTGCAGTTGAGAGGCCCAAAAGTTTTGATGCTTGCAAGGCAATTGCAATATTATCAGGGTGAACTAATGCTGAAACATCCTCCATTTTTCCTCCCCATTCAGAGGATTCAATGGGTTTTAAAAAAATTTCTTTGTCGCGTTTTGGGATAGACTCTAAATTACAATGTTGAGAAGCTAATGTATCTATTGTGAGGCTATCAAGGAGGATAGATTTTGGCCTTAACCATATTGGCATACGCTTAGAATGATTGTTTTCAATTTCAATAAGTTCAGCAATACTTCGCTTTCCGTCACCTACTATTAATTTAGGTTTTCTCCTGAGAGCATACAAAAGTTTATCCCCTACAATAAGCAGACGATAGCAATATCCAGGCTTAAACCGTTCTATTAATAAGCGCTTGGAGAATTTTAAAGCTTTATCAATCGCTAAACTCAACTCTTCTTTATCAGAAATGTTGATTGAAACGCCCTCGCTTCGATCTCTGTCATCTGGTTTAACGACCAATGGCCAACCCATCTTCAGACCTATTGCGATCCCATCCTCCTTATTAAAGACGAGATAGTGTTCTGAGACAGGAAGCCCCGCTAAATTAAAAATTTCACTTGTAGATTTTTTAAACTTTGAAATTTTCGTACCGATCGCAGAGTCTTGGAATGAGCTTCGATCAATCAATCGCATACGCTTACCCCAACCTATTTGATATATCCCATTATTAAGATAATTAAATGGAATTCCAAGTCTATAGGCTGCTTCAAGGATAGGGACCGTGGAAACTGTTGTTACAACTGACGATAGAAGGGGCGCTATTAATATTTTATTCATGTCATTATAAATAATTTCATTGTCTATGAATCTCTTGTAATTTTGGATTAACCGAAGAGTGAACTGGGCTACATTTTTATAGAACAATGCAAAATTACTAGTTGGCATTAAGGGCAACTTAGTAACGCAGACATTGATGTTTACAAAAGATGACTGACTTTCATCTTTGTTCAACACTTTTCCTAAATAAAATATAGGTATATTTGCATATCGCTGACAGCATAATCCTACAAGAAGTATCCTCATGGCTACCTTTTCTGAAATATCCCCTGGAATTTTTAAAAAAACTTTAAAATTGTCTAGATCTATGGGCTCAAGTGAATTAGGTTTAAAAATAATTCCGTGCTCATCAATGCCTTTTACGCCCAGAAAGTTAAATAACCAATTGTCAAAATCAATAAAATTTATGTCTGCTATTATGGGCAATTTAAATTTAAGCTCGATGCTTGGTTGGCAACTGCCGTAGCGAAAACCATGCTGAAAAGATGAATTTTTCATAGTGGCATATAGTGACAAAAGATTGATTTATGCATAGATTTGTGAGCTAATACATAAATATTTTATATAACTTTATGGGGTTAAATGATGAAAATTACACTAGAAACAGCAAAATTAATAGGTTTTCGTGTTCTTAATATTAAATGTGTCAAAAAGACTGATAGAAACAATAGAGTTTTATTGCAGGGTGCGAAAATTGGTAAAATTGGCAAAGCCCCTTAAACCTAATTTAGGAAGCTCAAAATATGAAAATTACACTAGACATAGCAAAATTAATAGGTTTTCGAGTGCTCAATATTAAATGCAAAAAAAAGACCAATGGAAATAGTGGAGTTTTATTGCAGGGTGCGAAAAT
>CAINEG010000151.1 GCA_903847655.1 uncultured Bacteroidota bacterium | reverse complement strand
TGGCCCAAGGTTTTTGTTTTATGGTTGCCCTTACCCGCAGATTGTAAATTCCCGAAAATATTATTTAGGGCAGTTTGTCGAATAGCCCTTTCTGTTTTAGCCGTTATTTTTGTTTCTCCATCTCCTCCACCATCTTTAATTTCTTGTTTGATATAGCCTTTCTTTTTAAGGTCTTCTATAAAATCGTCAATGGTATATTTTTCGTCAGTCAATTTATATTCCACATCTAATTCACGCATCCAACTAATGGCTTCATCAAAATCGCCAGAAGTATGCACGATCAATTCCTTGAATATTTCAAACAATTTATCAAAGGGCGATTGATCTGGTGCTTCGTATGTTTTAAACTGGAATCCTTTCATTTTTTTACCAAATAGGCGGGAGTAAATTTACTTGTAAAAACCGAGTTTTAAGCAATTTGTTTAAGGCTTAGCTAAGGGAGTAGGCGGGTTTCAAAAACAAACAAATTCGATTGGCCAAGAAGCCCTATTTTTGAAGCCTAAAATACAAACTATGTCTACAAAAATTACCATCAATAACAACGGATCTTTGAAAATCGAAGGCGATTTTACCATTGAAGACCGCAGTGGAAATACCTACGATTTAGCCGGTAGAGAAGTGATTGGATTGTGTCGTTGCGGCTTAAGCAAAAACAAACCTTTCTGCGATGGTGCACACAATGGCAATTTCACGCATGAGGCCACTGCATTCGCACTTCCTCCTAAGAAGACTGTTTAGTAAATAATTCGAAATGATTGCCTAGCTTTTCAAACTAGCTAAATCAATTACAAAACGGTATTTCACATCTCCTTTTAACATTCTTGTATAGGCTTCATTGATGCCTTGCATAGGTATGATTTCTATGTCTGAAACAATATTGTGCTCGGCACAATAGTCAAGCATTTCTTGCGTCTCTTGCATTCCACCAATACAAGAACCTATTACACTTCTTCTGTTAGTGACTAAAGAAAAAGGTTGCACTTTTGGAGACTCTATTGGAAGGCCTACTACCATTAACTTTCCGTTGGTAGCTAATAAATTTAAATAAGTGGTAAAATCGTGGTTGGCAGATATGGCATCTAAGATGACATCAAAATAACTATTATATTTTTTCATTGCCTCTGCATCGGTACTAATTAAAAAATGAGTAGCCCCTAATTTTTTTGCATCAGCTTCTTTAGAAGGCGAAGTACTAATCACTGTTACCTCTGCACCAAAAGATACAGCGAACTTTACACCCATATGGCCTAGTCCACCTAATCCAACTACAGCCACCTTCATTCCTTTTTTAACACCTGCAAATACTAAGGGAGAATAAGTAGTAATACCTGCGCATAATAAAGGAGCCACAGCTGCTAAATCTAATTTAGGGGAAATATGAAATGTATAACGCTCATCCACCACTATTTGAGTAGAATATCCACCCATGGTAATTCCTGTTCCGTTTCTTTCTTTGGCATTGTAAGTGCCTGTCATGCCTTCGGCACAATATTGTTCTAAACTCTCTTGACAATTTTTACAAGTTCTGCAACTATCCACCATTACACCCACACCTGCTAAATCACCAATTTTGAATTTG
>CAINEG010000150.1 GCA_903847655.1 uncultured Bacteroidota bacterium | reverse complement strand
ACGTATGGAAACAGCTAATGGTCGTAAAGTATTAGCAAGCCGCCGAAAGAAAGGACGTAAAAAACTTACAGTATCAAGTGAAAAAGGATTAAAATAATTCATTTGTAGGATTTCCTACATTCACTCGAAATTCAATAATTTTAAAGTCCTTCCCGAAATTCGGGAAGGACTTTTTTAATGCCTATATTTAAGCTGTTGTCTAAAAATTTTACATACCAAAAAAAGGATAAGCTCAAAAGCCGAAAGCAAACACAATTTTTGTTTTCGAAAGGCACTGCTATTACAATGCATCCTATTAGATTATTATACACCATTGAAAAAGTCGAGGCTGGAATTTTTCCTAATGGGTTGCTGCAAGCAGGGGTGGGTGCGCCTAGTCGACAATTTAGAAAAGCAGTTCAACGAAATAGAGTAAAAAGATTACTACGCGAAGGGTATCGATTAGAAAAACCAAATTTTACGAATAGTATAAGCTTAACAAACACGCGACTCAATCTATTTTTTTTATATGTAGATGTAAATGTGCAAACCCAACAACAAATACAAACGTCGATTAAATTGATATTGCAAAAACTAGCTGATAAGTTAAAACCAAATGTTGTATGAGTAAGCGGTATAGTGGTGGTGATATTTTAGGGGTGATAAAAAAAATAAGCGCCTTCCCATTTATTATAGCTATTCGATTTTATCAATTAGTATTATCACCTTATTTAGGTGCGAGCAAATGTAGATTCACACCCACCTGTTCTCAATATACCGCCACCGCTATTGAAAAGTATGGCCCAATTAAAGGAATATTTTTAGGGATGAAACGAATAAGTAAATGTAGGCCTGGTGGGGGACATGGATTTGATCCTGTTCCATAAAAAAATCCCAAAGCGGTTAACTTTGGGATTTTTAAATAAGTGGATACTCCACCGAATTTCAATTTTATTTCGCAGCAGCAAAACGATCAGCAACGACTGACCAGTTCACGACATTCCAAAAAGCAGCTAAATAATCTGCTCTTCTGTTTTGATATTTTAAATAGTAAGCGTGTTCCCAAACATCTGCGCCTAATAATGGGGCACCTTTAACATCTGCAACATCCATTAATGGATTGTCTTGGTTGGGTGTTGAACTTACTTCTAATTTTCCGTCCTTTACAATTAACCAAGCCCAACCACTTCCAAAACGCGTCATACCTGCAGCAGCAAATTTTTCTTTGAATGCATCAAAGCTTCCAAACGAAGCAGTGATCGCATCACCCAAAGCGCCTGTTGGTGTTCCTCCAGCATTCGGTGCTAAGCTAGCCCAAAAGAAACTGTGGTTCCAATGTCCACCACCATTATTACGAACTGCAGGGCTAATGGTTCCTGCTACTGCTACTAATTCTTCCAAAGTTTTTCCCTCGTTAGGGGTTCCTGCTACTGCTTTATTTAAATTGTCTACATAAGCTTGATGGTGTTTGCCATGATGAATCTGCATGGTCAAGGTATCAAAATGTGGCTCTAAGGCTTCGTGTGCGTATGGTAACGCTGGTAAAGTAAATGACATATTTTTTATTTTATTGTTTCTTGAATGAGGGACAAAATTACACCGCTTTCCACTGATTTAAGCGAACGCGGGTCATT
>CAINEG010000149.1 GCA_903847655.1 uncultured Bacteroidota bacterium | reverse complement strand
CTAAGAAATGGTTAAATGGATTTAATGGAAAACTAACATTAGCAACTGCTAATCCAATTGTTCAAGGTTGGGTAGAAGGTAGTGCGAACTTAGACCCTGATGATGTTTATGGTACTGTATTAGGATCTACTTGGGCTCCTTACAAAGTGTTACGTTCATTGTCTAGCGTAAGCGCAAGAACAACACCATTGTTCGATCCAGGATCAAGAAATGCAGCGAACTCTAAATTAGATTCGTTAAGTAGTTATGACATTGTATTTACAAGTGATACTACAAAATGGTCTGAGTGCGTGGTGTTAGAATCAGGTATCATATCACCTTCTAATCCAGTGGAAACTACGGAAGGATTACAAAAACGTTTAAACCTACGTAAGAAAGATATCGGTTATGGAATTGGTAAATCAAAATTCCCTGGCTATGCAATCAATCTAGAAACAGGTGAGCGTGTTAACATTTTCTTCGCAGAAGCTTCTGGCTTAACAAGCGATAATGGAAATGATATGAAATGGAATCCATCTAGCAACAAGAACTTCTATGACAAAGGTGGTCGTCATTTCATTTACGTTACACGTAGAAGATATGACAAGTGTGCTGAGATTCATGCTTTAATGACTAAGAATATTGATGCGGTTGCCAATACTGATAAATACAAAGTGTTTAGCATGGTTGATTGGGTTAATGTTCCAGTTTTAGCTGAAGGGCAAACACTTTTAGCTACTGATGTTAAAGTAAGATTAAGAGTTGCAAAACCATATGACAAAAACCTTTATGGTGGAGTTAATGGTGGTGCGCCTTCATTCAACTTTGATGATCAATCGGTATTAAAAGGTGCAACTGAAGATGATAATACTAATAAACAAGCTGCATTAGATTTAATCAACATTGTTCCGAATCCTTACTATGCATATTCTAGCTTTGAACCAGATAGAAATGATTTTAGAGTTCGTATAACAAACTTACCAGCAACGGCAACTATTAGCATTTACACAACGAATGGTATACTTGTAAGACGATTCACAAAATCAGATCCACTTCAAACATTTGTTGAATGGGATTTAAGAAATGCAAATAGAATTCCGATTGCGAGTGGTGTTTACATCGTACACATTAATTGCCCAGGAGTAGGTGAAAAAGCATTGAAATGGATGGGTGTGATGAGACCAGTTGATTTCACTAACTTCTAATGGTTACAAGATTAAAAAAATTGGATATGAAAAAACTTTATAGAATAACATATTTATCGGTTCTTACAGCACTATTACCAGCAGCATTAATTGCTGGTAATGGTGAAAGAGCTGGTACTGGTGGAGCAACAGAACTACTAATTAATCCATGGGCTCGCAGTAGTGGCTACGGTGGATTTAATAGTTCTTCTGCCAGAGGTGTTGAAGCGTTAAACTTAAATGTTGGCGGTTTAGCATTCACGAAAAAAACAGAGGTGGTTTTCTCAAGAACAAATTGGCTAAAGGGGTCTGATGTTACAATCAACTCTTTCGGTTTGAGTCAACGCATTTCTTCTGATGGAGTATTAGGGGTATCAATTTTCTCTATGAATTTTGGAGATATTAACGTTACAACTAATGATCGCCCTGATGGAAATGTTGGAAAATTTTCTCCTCAATTAATCAACTTCGCTGTTGCGTACTCTAAAGAGTTCTCTAACAGTATTCACGGAGGTGTATTGGTAAGAGGAATTCAACAAACTATCGCAGATATCAAATCTTCAGGATTCTCTATCGATGCAGGTATTCAATACTGTGCAGGTGATTTAGATCAATTGAAATTAGGTATCTCATTGAGAAATATAGGTCCAGACATGCTAATGCAAGGTGATGGTATTATGTCAACATTTACTGACCCTACTTTACCATTCAGCGTAGAAGGTTACCGCAAATCACAAGCTTACCAATTACCATCTTTATTGAATCTTGGTTTATCATATGATTTCTATGTGAAAAATGATCACCGATTAACTGTATTAGGAAACTTTACTTCTAACGCATTCTCTGAAGACCAATTAGGTATTGCTGCTGAATACGGATTTAAAAAATTCTTAATGTTAAGAGCTGGTTACAATGCACAACCAGATATCTCTAATAAAGATTTATCGCCAACTGTTTACACTGGTTTATCATACGGAGCTACTTTTGAAGTTCCTATTAATGATAAAGGTGCAACTTTCGGTGTTGATTATGCGTTTTCTCCAACACATGTATTCGACGGAACTCATGTAATTGGTGCTCGTATAACATTATAATTATTATTAATTTTGCATTAAGAGAAGGCTGTATGAAAATACAGTCTTCTTTTATTTTTATTTACTTGCAACAAACACGAAGGATATGACTGAAGTAACTTATTTCACTCAAGAAGGACTTGATAAATTAAAGGAAGAAGTAGCTTACACTTCAAAACAAAAACCATCACAAAGGAAGGTTATATATGAGTTATAACAAAACAAAAACAGATCCAGAGTTGGGTCAACAAGTGCATAT
>CAINEG010000148.1 GCA_903847655.1 uncultured Bacteroidota bacterium | reverse complement strand
GGGCAGATATCATCATGGCATTTGACGAATGCCCTCCTTATCCAAGCGAATATGAATATGTGCAAAAGAGCATGAATTTGACCCATTTATGGTTAGACAAGTGTTTTAATAGGTTGTCCGAGACCCCAGATTTATATGGCCATACCCAAAATTTATTCCCCATTGTGCAAGGCGGCACCTATGCAGATTTAAGAAAAGCATCTTGTGCATACATTAGTTCAAAAAATGCAGTGGGCAACGCCATTGGTGGTTTAAGTGTAGGAGAGTCTGAACAAGAACTATATGATTTCACACAATTATGTTGTGAAAATTTACCAGTGAATAAGCCAAGGTATTTAATGGGTGTGGGCACCCCTTGGAATATTTTAGAAGCTATAGACTTAGGCGTGGACATGTTTGATTGTGTGATGCCTACACGCAATGGCCGCAATGGAATGATCTTTACTTCTCAAGGGGTGATTAATATAAAGAATAAGCAATGGGCAAATGATTTTTCTCCATTGGATCCAGGTATTCCCAATGAAATGAGCCAGTATTATACGAAGGCTTATTTGCGTCATTTGTTTGTAGCCGATGAAATATTAGGCTTGCAATTGGCCAGCATTCAGAATCTATCTTTTTATCTTTGGTTGGTCGGCCAAGCAAGGGAGCACATTATTGCTGGGGACTACAATGCTTGGAAAAAAACAATGGTAGAACAAATAAGTAAGCGATTATAAAAGAAATTTACTGCATTGAAAAAATTAGATTGGTACATATTAAAAAAGTTTTTGACTGTATTTTTTTTCTCCATCTTTTTATTTGCTGTGATTGCAGTAGTAATAGATATAAGTGAAAAAACAGATGACTTTGTAAAGTCTGGCTTTTCTGTAGGTGAAATATTCACACATTATTATATTGGTTATATCCCACACATCATCGCACTACTTTTTCCTTTATTTGTTTTTATTGCGGTGATTTTTTTTACTTCAAAGATGGCAGGACAAACAGAAATCATTGCCATGTTGGCCAGCGGCATTACTTATGACAGATGGTTGAGGCCTTATTGGATAGGAGGTGCTTTATTGGGTGTATTGTTATGGGTATCCAACTTTTGGTTTATTCCTAAAGCCAATACGATTAGAGGAAGTTTTGAAGCAGCTTATGTAGATACTCATTCTAGTTACAATGCTTTGGTAAGAGGTTCGAGTGATATTTATTTTAGAATTGATTCCTTTACTTATGCAGGTATCTATTCCTACGATACTTCTTTTAAAAGAGGGAATAGCTTTTTTGCTTATCAAATGGACAAAGACAAAATAATTTACAATATCAGGTCTAACGAAATTATTTGGGACACTGCTTCTAAAAGCTGGTCTTTGTCTGATGTAATAGAAAGAAGAGTTTTGGATGACAAAGAGTTGATTACCTATGTTCCCATGATGCACAAAATATTTGCATTTAAGCCCATTGATTTGGAGAAAGACAAATATACCAAGGATAAACTCACCACTCCAGAACTAATCAAGAAAATCAATTTGGAAGCTTTAAGAGGCGCTGAGGGCACGAATGAATTAAAGATTGAACGTTACCGTAGGGATGCTACTCCTTTAACAGTGCTCTTGCTAACCTTAATTGGAGGCATTATTGCAGGCCGAAAAGTAAGAGGGGGTAGTGGCTCGCATTTGGCCATGGGCTTCATGATAGCAGCACTTTTCATCATCACGGATAGGTTCTCTACCATCTTTTCCACTAAGGGAAATTTACCCCCATTGATTGCTGCTTGGATCCCCAATTTAATTTTTATATGGGTGGTCTATTATTTGTACAAAAAAGCAGCTAAGTAAACCTTTTTTTGAGTTAACTTTGTGCCGAAATTTAAACGGTTTTCAATCACAATATTTTGGCTATGGAAGAAATTAAAGACAGGTTTACCGCTAAAGCAATTGCAGCTAGTTTGGAGATTAAAGAAATCATCAAAGAACATGGCGATAAAAAAATTGGTGAAGTAACCTTAGCGCAAGCTTATCAGGGCATGCGTGGTATTACAGGACTAGTTACAGAAACAAGTTTATTGGATGCGCAAGAAGGAATTCGTTTTAGAGGATTTACCATCCCAGAACTACAAGCAAAATTACCAAAAGCACCTAAGGGTGATGAACCATTACCAGAAGGATTGTTTTATTTAATGATGATTGGGGAGATACCTAATGAGGAAGATGTACATGCTATCACTAATAATTGGCAAAGAAGAAGCCATGTGCCTTCTCATGTATTTGATGTGATTGATGCCTTTCCATTGAATGCACATCCGATGACGATGTATGTTGCTGCGGTGATGGCTTTGCAAACAGAATCTAAATTTGCACAGGAGTATGCCAAGGGCATGAACAAAAAAGATTACTGGCAATATACTTATGATGACTCTATGGATTTAATTGCGCGCTTACCAAGAATCGCAGCATATATCTACAGAAGAAAATATAAAAATAGCGAACACATTCACCCGAACGGTTTATTAGACTGGGCAGGTAATTTGGCCTATATGATGGGCTTTGAGGATGAGAGTACTAAAGAATTGATGCGCTTATATATGACAATCCATGCTGACCATGAAGGAGGTAATGTATCTGCACATACCACCCACTTAGTAGGTTCTGCCTTAAGCGATCCTTATTTAAGTTATGCGGCAGGGATGAACGGATTAGCAGGTCCTTTGCATGGATTAGCCAATCAAGAAGTGATCAAATGGATTTTTGAAATGCAAGAAGCCATTGGCACCGACGAACCCTCTGCAGCTCAAATTGCAGACTATGTTCAAAAAACTTTAGCCTCTGGAAAAGTAGTACCAGGTTATGGTCACGCGGTATTAAGAAAAACTGATCCTCGTTTCACTGCACAAATGGCCTTTGGAAAAAAACATTTAGCCGATGATAAATTAGTGAACACCGTTTGGAAAATTTATGAAACTGTGCCACCAATTTTAGAATCTTTAGGAAAAGTAAAAAATCCTTGGCCCAATGTAGATGCACATAGTGGTGCTTTATTGGTGCATTATGGTATTGTTGAATACGAATTTTACACGGTCTTATTTGCAGTAAGTAGAGCCTTAGGGGTTTTGGCTAGTTTAACTTGGGATAGAGCCTTAGGCTTCCCATTAGAAAGACCAAAATCTGTAACCACCGAAGCAGTTAAACTTTGGTTGGATGGCAAAGGAGAGATTTAATTTTTACTTACTTTCCTATTGAATTTTAACTAATTGAGCTTAGTTTTGCACCCTTCAGGGGAATTAGCTCAGTTGGTAGATCGCTTGCATGGCATGCAAGAGGTCAGCGGTTCGAACCCGCTATTCTCCACATATTATATTATTTAATGCCTTCAATTTTCAGGCTTTCGCTTATTTTACTGTTTTCAAGTTTCACCCTCCTTTCATTCGCGCAACAAATTTCCATTTTAATTAAAATAGTGGATGCGAAAAACAATCCGGTAGGTTTTGCAAATATTATAGTTGTCAATAAATCTGACACGACTAAAAGAATCAATTCTATTACAGATAGTATTGGGCTTGCGAAAGTCAATCTTGCTGCGAACAATACCTATCAAATAAAAGTATCTGCCATTGGGTATAAGAAGTTTGTCAAAGAATATTCATTGAATGAACAAAAGTCCATTGCCATTAAACTCACCGAAGATCCTACTCAATTAAAGGAAGTGGTCGTCAAATCTTCCAAGCCATTAATTCGTCAAGAGGAGGATAAGTCGGTGGTAGATCCAGAACCTTTGGCAGCAAGTTCTACCAATGCCTATGAAACCGTAGAAAAAGTGCCAGGTATTTTTATAGACCAAGATGGGAATATTTATTTAAATGGTTTGTCTCCAGCCGGCGTGCAAATCAATGGCCGAGATTTAAAAATGAGTACTGCAGATGTAGCTATTTTATTAAAAAGTTTACCGCCCAATGCCATTCAGAAAATTGAATTAATTAGAACACCTTCTGCAAAATACGATGCTTCAGGTGGGGGAGGATTAGTGAATATTGTTTTAATGAAAGGCGTAAAATTGGGTATGAATGGTTCATTTAATAGTGGGTTTGCTCAAGGTAAATATGGTAACCAATTCATTGGATTTAATTTGAACAATAACAATGATAAATTAAGTTCTTATATTAATGCACAATATGGCAACAATAATGGCTATACCATTACCAGCACAGATAGAACCATCAGCCCTGATTCGGTTTTAAGACAGTTGGCCAATGCCGTATCGCCCAATAATTATATCAATATGGGATATGGTTTTGGCAAAACCCTCAAAGAAAAATGGGACCTTAATTATGATGGAAGAATTAGTCAGAATAAATTTGACAATACCACCCATAGTGAATCTTTCTTACATCAAATTTCTAATAATCAAAATACAGGAAATTTACAATCTTATGTAAACAATAAGGGCACGAATAATTTTATCAATCAATCTTTTAGAGCTAAATTAAAATTAGACACCATTGGCGGAGAATGGGTGAATGATGTATCCTTTAATTTTTCAAATAGCAGTACCGATCAAAACTATAACAATGTATTAGTAAATAACAATACCAATACGGGCGGCAATGGCAACTATGGTAATGATCGAAATTATTTTACTTACCAATCTGATTTTAAGAAAAAGGCTTTAGGTTTAGTGTTAGAATCAGGAATTAAAAGCTCGATTTTAAATTTTAACAATCATTCCGATTATACTAAAACAATTTTAGGGCAAACTATAGCAGATCCTTTTCGTACCAGTAGTTTTAAATACACCGAGCAGATCAATGCGGGTTATCTGCAAGCTTCTAAAACCTGGGGTCCAGTGATTTTAAAAGTTGGCTCGAGATTGGAACAAACCATCATGCAGGGACATCAACTTATTCCAAAGGATACTACATTTTCTTTGAATAGGGTGGACGCATTTCCTTATGTGTATTTGAGTAGGAAGATCATCATGATTATGAATTATGAACTGCGTGGGTTTTTAGTGTACAGAAAATCTATCAGCAGGCCCTCTTACGATTATTTAAATCCTTTTGCAAAGTACGTAGATCCATTTTTATACGAAGTGGGAAACCCTAGACTTAAACCACAATTCACGACCAATTACGAAGCCAATATAAGTGTGGATGACAAGCCCTTGTTTGCTTATGGGGTCAATGAAACCACAGACATCTTTACTAGTGTGGTGTATCAATCGCCCACCAATAAGCAAGTGAGTTACCGTACATATGATAATTTGGGAAAAAGTAGAGAAACTTATTTTAGAGTAATTGGTGTGATACCGCCAGGCAAGAAATATTTTGCTGTAGTAGGTACTCAGTACAATCGAAATGAATATACCGGCTTTTACGAAGGCAAACCTATTGTTTTTAACAGAGGTACCTGGTCCATCTTTTCTTTTCAATCCTATAAAATTGATGGATTTTCTACACTTACATTCAATGGATTTTGGAGAATCAAAGGCCAACAACAATTTTATGAATTGTCTGATTTTGGCTCGCTCAATACTTCTATCAATAGACAATTTTTAAACAAAAAATTAGTCATCACCGCTAGCTACAATGATTTTTTATTTACCAACAACAATCATTTTGAGTTACATCAAGGCACGCAAAATGCAATAGGGTATAGAGAGACTGATTCGAGAAGATGGGGTATTTCCTTGCGTTATAATTTTGGTTTTAAACCCAAAGAAAATAAATTGGAAATGCTAGAGCAGGGTGTTCAAGATAAAAATTAATTAGAATTGTTGGGTCAAGGCCAACACACTCATCGTGCCCATCATCACTACGACCATCCAACCCATGGCTTCTATCCAAATAGGATATTTGTATTGTTTTAAGATGGGTAATTTTCTGCCAGCAATGAGCATAATGGAAAGCGCAAAAGGTAAAATAAATCCATTCACCAGTCCTGCCATCAACAACAATTCTTTAGGCTTGCCTAAAAAAACAAAAATACTAGTGGATATAACAATAAAGGCGGTGATGCATTTACGTTCGTTTTGTAAAATTTTTATTTTCAAATTTTTAATAAAACTATAAGAGGTATAAGAGGCGCCAATCACCGATGAAATGGCGGCGCTCCAAAGTACAATTCCAAAAATAAACAAACCCCATCTTCCCCCTGCCGATTCAAATACAGTGGCTGCTGGATTATTTTTATCTAAGTGAATGCCCTTACTTACCACACCCACCGCTGCAAGAAATAAAATAAATCGCATTAAGGAAGAAATTAAAATACCTGTGGTAGCACTTTTAGTCACAAACTTGATGTGCTCGGTGCCTGAAATACCTGCATCTATCAATCGGTGTGCACCGGAGAAAGTTATGTAACCACCCACGGTTCCGCCTACAATGGTCACAATGGCCAACAATGAAATTTTTTCCGGAATAAAGGTATGATGCACTGCTGCTAAAATAGGGGGGTGCGCTGCGTATACAATAAGCAAGGTCAATCCAATTTTTAAAATGCCTAATATTTTAGTGAGTTGATCCAATACTTTGCCAATTTCATCTACCCAAAAAATAACAATGGCCACGATGCCACTTAACATTGCACCTTTGGCAAAAGAAATGCCTGTTAAAATATTTAAGGCCAATCCGCAGCCTGCAATATTGCCAATATTAAAAGCAAAGCCACCTAGTACCACCAATAAAGAAAGTAAATGTCCTAAACCTGGGAACAATTCATTCGCAATTTCTTGCGCTCGCATGCCACTCAATGTAATGGCGCGCCAAATATTAATTTGTGCACCAAAATCTAAAATGATAGAAAGTAAAATAACAAAACCAAAACTGGTAATGAGTTGTTCGGTATAAAAAGAAGTCTGTGTTAAAAATCCGGGGCCAATAGATGAATTGGCCATTAAAAATGCAGCGCCTAAACTCAGGCCAGTCATGGATTTTAAAGGGCTGCTATTTTTAGACATGTTGAATGGCGATAGCATTATTTTTCAAACTTTGATGCAAGGCAGTGGCAATGTCAAATGCATGAGGGCCATCTCCATGCACACATACGGTATTCGCTTCAATATCGATAGGGCTGCCATGTGCGGTTTCTACTTTTTGATCAAAAATTATTTTAAGTACTTGCGCGCAAGCTTCCTCAGCATCATCAATCATGGCATGATCTAAATACCTTGGGGTTAAGGAACCATCTTGTTGATAGGTTCTATCCGCAAAAACTTCATTCGCAAAAGGTTGTCCCAATATTTTTGCTTGGTTGATGGTATGACTTCCGCTTAATCCATAAATAATTAAATCTGGATCGATGGCTTGAATGGTTTGAATAAATATTTTACTCAGTGCTGCATCTTTTGCACAATCATTGTACAAAGCACCATGTAATTTTACATGATGCAAACGAGCGCCCAAGGGTAAGGCAATTCTTTCAAACACATACATTTGCTCTGCAATGAGTTCGGCCATTTCTAATAAAGAAACCATTTGTGAAACCCTGCCAAAATTAATTTTATCGTCATAGCCAGGATGGGCACCAATGGCTACATTGTATTTTAAAGCAAGCTCAATTGTTTTTTTGATGGAATCGGTATTGCCTGCATGGTAACCACAGGAAATATTGGCACTACTAACCAAAGGCATCAGCTCGGCTTCATTGCCCATGCCTTCGCCCATATCACAATTCAGGTCTATGGATAAACCCTTGTTGAATTTCTTGGTATAGTTGATGTGCGGTGTTGACATTGGTTAAACTAAAATGAAAGGCTGTATCATTTTTTAATTGAGCAAACCTTGGTAAATCTACCAAAATAATTTGACCCAAATTCGCATAACCACCAATGGTTTGGTGATCAGCCATTAAAACCATGAGGGAGCCGTTGGGAAGTAATTGTAAAGTACCCCTGGTCACCGCAGAAGATAAATATTGATTGGGTTTGGTTAATTCAAGCAATGGGCCCTTCAATAAATAACCCATTCTATTGGTTTGCAAAGTGGTATGAAAAGCTTGTGTCAATATTTTATGAATGGCATTGGCAGTTAAATCATTCCAAGCAGGACCTGGAATAAATCTAATGGGGTTGGAAGAAAAAACATGCGCAGGGATGGCGTATAATTTATCGGCATGGAGGGAATGATTGGATAAATTATTTTGATCATTGGGGCGTAGATCAAATTCGAAATCTTTTTGAAGGGTAGTGGAGAAATAACTTTGACTCTCTAACCACTTAGGGGTATTAATTTTTCCTTGGATGGCTAAGTAGGCAACACTTCCTTCGATGGGTTTTAAAAATTTTAGAACATCGTTTTCAGCTACTTGAATGGCTTTATTGAGTTCAATACTTTTGTCATTGAGAAGGGGGACAAAATTAGCACCAGTAATACAAATGGTATAACTACTAGTAAAACAAAAACTGCTTGCTGGGAAATACAATTCAATCACTGGATGATCCAAAGGGTTCTGCACAATGGCATTGCCTAATTGCGCGGATAAATAATCCATGCATCCATTGGCTTGTATGCCCAAATGCTGAAAACCATACCTGCCTTGGTCTTGAATGGTGTCGGCGATT
>CAINEG010000147.1 GCA_903847655.1 uncultured Bacteroidota bacterium | reverse complement strand
GTTTTTGTTTGACCTTCGAATTGAGGTTCTGGTACTTTTACAGAAATAATAGCACTCAAACCTTCTCTAAAATCATCCCCTTCAACGGTAACTTTAGCTCTTTCAAATAAACCTTCTTTATCACCATAGCTTTTGAATACACGCGTAAGTGCAGTTCTAAAACCAGTTACATGCGTACCACCTTCAATGGTATTGATATTATTTACATAAGAGAAAATGTTTTCTTTAAAATCGTCGTTGTAGGTTAAAGCTACTTCTACCATTACATTGGAAGCCTCGTCTAATCCTTCTACATATAAGGGTTGTGAGATAATTGGATTTCTATTTCCGTTCTTATCTAACATTTGTACAAACTCCACAATACCGCCTTCGCTATAAAAATTCTTGGTATAGAAATTACCTGTTTCGTCTTTCTCTCTTAAATCGGTAATGGTAATGCTAATTCTTTTATTCAAATAAGAAAGCTCACGTAAACGACTTTCTAAAATTTCTCTTTTATATACTGACTCTTGGAAGATGGTTAAATCAGGCCAGAAGTGCACACGGGTTCCCGTTTTATCACTAGTGCCAATTTCTCTTACTGCATATTGAGGTGCACCGATGGCATATTCTTGTTCAAATATTTTTCCTTCTCTTTCAACGGTGACTAATAATTTTTTACTAAGCGCATTCACGCAACTTACTCCTACGCCGTGCAAACCACCCGAAACTTTGTAGGTATTTTTATCAAATTTACCACCGGCATGAAGCACGGTCATTACTACTTCCAAAGCCGAACGCTTCTCTTTGGTATGCATGGCAGTTGGAATACCACGACCATTGTCCTGTACGCTTATGGAGTTGTCTTCGTGAATATTTACCTCAATATGAGAGCAATAACCTGCAAGGGCCTCGTCAATGGAGTTGTCGACTACCTCATATACTAGATGGTGAAGGCCTTTCGACCCCACATCGCCGATGTACATGGCAGGTCTTTTTCGAACGGCTTCCAAGCCCTCTAAAACCTGAATACTGTCGGCACCATAATTCTTATTTTCTGCTGATTCGTTTGACTGTAAATCGTTGGACATAATTGTAATAAAATTTGTTTGTTTTTCGATGCATTCCGAATGCCTACAAACTTAAGATAATTAAGGGTTTAAAGCCTGTTTCGAGTCCAATTTAGTTATCCCCAATTTTGCCATTTTGTGCATAGTTTTTAAGGCCAAAAATGGGGCATTTTCTAAGTCATTTTTTGGTCAGATTTTGGGGCTAAATAGTTGCTTTAGGCTTTATGTCTTAATTTTGTACCCATGACACAGGTACAAGAACTTTTAATGCAGGCAAATACCCCCCAAATTTTGAGTGGGATGGCATTGCTCTACAGCAAAGAACAGCGTATTCCAGGGTCTACCCAATACCAAATTAAAAGGTACCAAGCCCATATGCCCTGGGGGGCAGAAGATACCGGGATGTTTGTCTACCATTACAATGCGCAAAAGCCTAAAGAAAATTACTTAGAATTGAGGTTTTGTATATCTGGAAATAGATACTGCGACAACAAGGTTTGTGGAGGGTGCAATCAATTGCCCACCACCGAATGTATGGGGCCATTGAAAACTATCGATGTTTTTTCCTTTCATTTTACGGCTACTTTTTTACATCAGTTTGTACACAATGTAAAAACCAATACCAAGAAAGATGAGTTACTCGCTTTTAAGCATACCAATAATTTTACCAAAACCTTTCCTTTAAGCGTAAAGAAAAGACATACGCTAGATGCCTTATTGAATCATAGTTACAGCGGTTCTTTGGAAAATATTTTTGTGAATGCAAAAATTCATGAGTTGTTGGTGTACAGTTTAGAAAGCATCATCGAGGAAAAAGAAGTAGTGTTTACTTGTAAGTTTTTAGCCGATGAAAGAGGCAAGGAAAGTATTTATCAAGCACGTGAATTTTTATTGCAACATATTGGGGATCCTATTACCATCAAGGAATTGAGCCGTAAAGTAGCCATGAATGAATGTTACTTAAAGAAAGGCTTTAAGGAAGTATACGGTACCACTATCTTTGATTTTTACCAGCAACAAAGAATGGAGCATGCTAAGTATTTGCTCTATGAAAAATCATTGAGTGTCACTGATGTTTCTGCCTTGTTGGGCTATTCCTCTATCTCGCATTTTTCTGCGGCTTTTAAAAAGCATACCGGCTTAAAGCCTTGTGAGTTATTGAACTAGGTTTCATGTATCATTTATTTTTTCTACCCTTTTTTAGTTATTTTTATTCTCTAAACATTTTACCATGCGTAATGTATTTGCTATAGCTATTATACTTCTTTGCAGTTCTTGTATTAACCAAAGAGTGGACTTGATTGTGCACCATGCACAAATTTATACAGTCAATAATGAATTTAGCAAGGCCGAAGCCATGGCCATAGAAGATGGTAAAATAGTAGCCATTGGAACCAATGATGATATTTTAAAAGAGTATCAATCGGATTCTGTTGTGAATGCAAATGACGCGATTATTTATCCTGGTTTTATAGATGCGCATGCGCATTTTTTGGGTTATGGGCAATCCTTGTATGCGGTGGATTTAATGTTTGTGCCTAGTTGGTCCGAAGCCATTGAAAGAGTGAAAGCCTTTGCAGTCAAACATCCTGGCAAAGGATGGATCAAAGGAAGAGGCTGGGATCAGAATCGTTTTCCAGGCAAAGAATTTCCTACCAATGCGGAGTTAAATATTTTATTTCCAGATAGACCTGTGATTTTAGAAAGAGTAGATGGTCATGCAAGTATTGCCAATGATTATGCTTTAGCACTAGCGGGTGTGAAAGCAGGGCAAACCATCGAAGGAGGTCAGTTTACCATCCAGAACGGAAAATTAACAGGCTTGTTAATTGACAATGCAGTGGGTGTGGTAGAGAAAAAAGTTCCTGAAGCAACCCAGGAAGATTATAAAAATTGGTTCACTGCAGCTCAAGAAAATTGTTTTGCCACAGGCTTAACCACAATTACCGACTGCGGATTAAGCCCTGAAGATGTAGATTATGTAGATGCCTTGCAAAAATCCAATGATTTAAAAATGCGTTTATATGTGATGTTAAGTGATAAGCCAAGCACTTATACTTCAAAATATTTTACCAGTGGTGGTTATGTAACGGATAGGTTATCGGTGAAAGGAATAAAAGTGTATGGAGATGGTGCCTTAGGTTCAAGGGGTGCTGCCTTGTTGGCGCATTATACGGACAAGCCAGGCTGGGGTGGTTTCTTATTAAGTAGTCCCGCGCATTTTGATAGCATTGCCGCTAAATTAATTAATACCGATTTTCAAATGTGTACCCATGCAATTGGAGACAGTGCGAACAGAACTATTTTAAAAGTATATGCTAAGTATTTAAAAGGGAAGAATGATAGAAGATGGAGAATAGAGCATGCGCAAATTTTAAATGCAGCTGATTTTCATTATTTCACAGAGAATAGTATTATACCTTCTGTGCAACCCACGCATGCTACCAGTGATATGTATTGGGCAGGAGATAGATTAGGTGCTGAGCGTTTAAAAGGAGGTTATGCATTTAAGCAATTATTAGAACAAAATAACTGGTTACCCTTAGGTACCGATTTCCCTGTGGAAGAAATTAATCCATTTAAAACTTTTTTAGCCGCTGTGGCAAGACAGGATAGCAAAGGCTTTCCTACAGGTGGTTTTCAAATGGAGAATGCTTTAACGCGTGAACAAACCATTCGTGGCATGACCATTTGGGCAGCCAAGGCCAATCGCATGGAAAAGCAAGTGGGTAGTATTGAAGTAGGTAAAAAAGCAGACTTTATTATCCTTGATAAAGACTTAATGAAGGTTCCTACGGATAGTATTCTGCAGGTAAAAGTTTTGAAGACTTATCTGAACGGAGAAAGAGTATTCTAATTAGTTCATTTGTGCATATTATATTTCATCCTTCTGTGCTATCAAGAGAATAAATACCTATTTCTCACTCTCAATCGCTTCGCTCAAATGTTCGTTCGAAATAGTATTAATTCTCTTTCTGCTCCTAACTAAATAATGCAGATTCAAAAACTACAAGCCGACCATATCTTTAGGAATCACCCATGCATCAAACTCTTCTGGAGTGACATAGCCTAATTTAACGGCCATCTCTTTTAAAGTGGTCCCTTCTTTATGTGCTTTTTGTGCAATTTCAGCGGCTTTGTAATAACCAATTTTTGTATTCAGTGCAGTCACTAACATTAAACTATTGTTCACGTGTTTGTTAATATTGGCTTCAATAGGTGCTAAACCAATCGCGCATTTTTCATTAAAGCTTACGCAACCATCACCTATTAAACGCGAACTATGTAAGAAATTATAAATCATCACTGGTTTGAAAACATTCAATTCAAAATGTCCCATAGAACCACCAATATTAATAGCTACATCATTGCCCATTACTTGAGCAGCAATCAT
>CAINEG010000146.1 GCA_903847655.1 uncultured Bacteroidota bacterium | reverse complement strand
GTTTAATAAGTCTCCCACATAGTGCAGGTCTGAAAATATTATACCAATATCAATTTTTAAAAATAACATTAATAAATACATTGTTAGTAATACCATTAAAGTATAAAACCAATTTTTATATTTATTTAAAATTAACATCATAATTATAATTGTTGAGTTGCTAATTTTTTTCTGATATAAATAGAGCTCTGCTCAATAACAATTACTAATACAAGAACAACCATTAAGCAGGAAAGTGCTCTATGAAATTGCAACATATTAAATGCATAATCTAATTCATAGCCAATCCCCCCAGCTCCAATGGCACCTAACATCACGGATAATCGAATATTTATTTCAAATCTAAACAAGCTATAAGATAAAAGCTTAGGAAATATGTCAGGTAAAATACCAAAATAGATAATTTGAATTTTATTGGCACCCGCAGCTTTTAAAGATTCAATAACAGCGCTAGGTGTTTCTTCCATTGCATCAGCAAAAAGTTTACCTAACATTCCAATACATCCTATCATTAAAGCAAGTACTGCCGATAATGCACCTAGGCCATATGCTGCAATTAATATCAATAAAATAAATAATTCGGGTATCGAACGTTCAATGCTTATAAAAGATCGAACAATTTGTTTAACCCATTTATTCGACAAATTACTTGCCCCAAAAATGGCGATTACAAAAGATAATATACTTCCCAAAAAAGTACCCAATAAAGCTAGGGCAATTGTTTCTAATGCTGGGTTCCATAAATCTTTAAAATCGTCCCAACTTGGAGGAAACATTTGCTGAATAAAAACCAAACTATCATGTAACCCCTTTTGTAACGCGCTTACTTGAAATCCACACACCACCATTGAAAAGTAAGTTGCAATGATTATTGCTGATATAATAAATAGGTATGTAATTTTTTTAATCATGTTGCTTCTTCAGCTATTGTAAAATACTAGAAAGCTCTTCACCATAAATATCTTCTAAAGTTTTTTCATCTAAGTTGGGTTTGCCATCATAAAATAAGGCTCCGTCTTTAATTGCAATAATCCGCGTACAATATTTTGCACATAATTCAGGTTGATGAAATACACCAATAACTGGAAAAAAAATAGAAAGCTCTTTTAACAAAGCCATAATTGTTTTGGCATTTTTTGGATCTAAATTGGAAATGGGTTCGTCGGCTAATAATAAATTGGGTTGTTGAAACAAGGCTCTTGCAATAGCGACTCTTTGTTTTTCCCCTCCGCTTAAAGCACTTACTCTTGTATAAGCAAAGGATTGCATATTAACACGTTCTAAAGCCATTACCGCTTCGCTTTTTTCTTGTTCATTAAAACCAATAAATAAGCTTCTCCATGTGGATATGGATCCCAATCTTCCCATTAATACATTATCAATTGCATTAGCGCGTTGTACCAAATGATAACCCTGAAAAATTAATGCAATTTTACTTCTTAATTTTTTTAATGATTTTGAACTTGTTTTATAAATATTAATATGCTGATTATTTTCTTGCTCGACCCATACCTCACCAGCAGTTAATTCCATTAATCCAATTAAAGATTTTAAGGTTAAGGTTTTACCTGCACCACTCGCACCTAAAATACCCACAAATTCACCTTTTCTTACTTCAAAGGAAATATTGTTTAAGAGTATTTTTCCAGACATTAATGTTTTGGTAATACCTATTGCCTTAATCATATTAATGTTTTTTTAGTAATTCAATATCCTTAATACCATTTGCAATAGATCTAACTCCATTGTATAAGGAGTCATGAGTAGTCATATAAGATAATTCATTTGCATTAGTATGATATAAACTTATATAGGATTTAAATACTGTGGAATCATCGGTATTTAAATTCAAATATATATTTTTCATTTTTTCTGCAAATTTTACATCAATATCATTCCTAATTACAATGGGGCTGGCGACTATAGGTTCTGATACCCATAATATCATAAAATCTTCTTTTTTAATTAAACCCTTCCTTAATAAAATATCAGTTCCATATTCTTTGGTGGAACATCCAATGTCAATTTTGTTGGAGGTAACTGATAAAACGGTTGCTGCATGACTACCAGAAAACATCACCTGTTTAAACTTTTTATCTGGGTCTAAACCAATTGACTGTAAAAATGCAAATGGTATTAAGTGTCCTGATGCTGATGCAGGATCTGAAAAAGATAATGATAAATTTTTAGCATTGTTTTTTAATTGATCTAAATTGGAAATACCCGACTTAACACTTGCAAATATTATACTATGGTACATACTGGGTTTCCCATTTTGTCCAATGACTACCAAAGGCGTTATATCCTTTTTTTGAGCAGCCAATACATAGGAAAAGGGGCTTAAATATCCTATGTGCGCTTTTTTAGCGTGTAGTGCTTCAATTACAGCGGTATAATCGGTTGCGATATAAAATTTTACTTCCTTATTTAATTTCTTTTGTAAATATACTTTAAACAGTTCCATTGCTTTTTTAACCGAACCTTTATTATCACCACTACCACCAAAAATGGCAATGGTCAAAACTTTAGGCTCTCCATTGGAATCCAATTCAGATTTATTGTTACAGGAAATAAAAATCAATAATACTAAGGCAATAATTAAATTTTTCATTTTATTGTTTTTAATTCTTTAATACTTTCTGCAATATTTCTTATGTTATTATATAAGCTATCATAGGTAGGAATAAACTGCATATGACTTGCATCAGAGTAATACCTTGATACCGAACCTGCAAATGCTTTTGGATCTTTTTGATCCACTTCCAAGTAGGCCTTTTTAATTTTTTCAATTAAAGTAGTAGACAAATTTTTGTTTGCACAAATGGCATCATTGATGATTGGATCAGAAACCCACAACGATTTTAATTCACCTTCCTTAATGCCTCCGTTGATAACTAAGCGTTGATAACCTAATTCAGTAGTGGAACAGCCGATATCAATTTTTTTATTTTTAACACTTAACATTGATGCAGGATGGCTTCCAGCAAAAATCACTTCTTTAAAACTGTTCTCAGGGTCTAAGCCAATACTTTTTAAATAGGCTCTTGGAATTAAATGGCCCGATGCGGAAGCTGGATCAGCAAAACAAAGTGTTAATTCCTTTGCATGTTTTTTTAAATCTTCAATATTATTAATTTTTGAAGATCCATAAGTGAATATAAAACTATGGTATTCGGTTCTAATTTTATTTTCGGCAATCGTTACTAAAGGAACCAAACAAGGCTTTTGAGTTGCTAATACATACGCAAAAGGAGAAAGCTGCACCACATCTAATTTATCTCTTTGTATTCCTTCCACTAGTGTGGTATAATCAGAAGTAAAAACAAATTCAACGGGCATTTTTAATTCCTTTTCTAAATATTGTTGAAACCCTTTTATTTTTTCTTTGGTTTGTATGGGTTGATCACCACTATAAATACCAACTCTTAATACAGAAGTTGTTTTTGAATTATTATTACCACAACTAGTGAGTATAGTAATTAATATTAGGAGAAATAAAAGTTTTTTCATCATACTTTAAATTTTTCAATAAATAATGCAACATCATTTAGCGCTTTAAAATGCTTTTCTAATTGAGCCCGTTCCCAATTCCACCATTCAATGGACAATAAGGATTCAATAGTAGTTTCATCAAATCGATACTTTATTACTTTTGCAGGAACGCCCACTGCTATAGCATAAGGAGGCACATCCTTGGTGACTACAGCACCTGATCCTATAATAGCCCCGTGTCCAATTGTCACGCCTGGCATAATAATTGCGGCATGTCCAATCCAAACATCATGTCCAATAGTGCATTTATGTTCTCTTCTCCAATTAAAAAATTCAGTATCATCTGTATCATCAAATCCAAATGCTACTCTACGATAAGTCATATGGTGTTGTGTCACCCTCCATTGTGGGTGATTCCCTGGGTTTATGCGAACGCTATTAGCAATAGAACAAAATTTTCCAACAGTACTATAAATAATTTGAACATTACCAGCACAATAACTATAATCATCAAATTTTGATTCTACAATATGACAATGCATCATGAGCTCAGTATAATCTCCTAGATATGAATTTTTAATAATGCAGCTAGGATGAATATTAGGTTCCTTTTTTAAAATAGGTTTTAAAGCGATATTAATTCCTTCGGGGTATGTTTCAAAATAATTCATAATTAAAAATATATGATTTGATTATTTTGAAATATGTGGAAGCTAGCTAAATTAGTAAAAGTTGTTAATTGCGCATGGTCTATATAAAATGAATGTTTTTCATTCTGCCATTGTTCATTCAAAGTGGTGGTCACTTCAACTAATGCTTTTTTTTCAATCAATGATAAATCAGCCTCTATATATGCAAGCGTTATATGTCCTATAAATGGTCTTGTTTTTTGTATCCCCAACCCCATCGTAATTTCACTATTATAAAAATGATTTCGAAATTGTAAAATACGATTGTAATCAAAGGGATCATCAAATACACCTAAAATACCTATTGCATTTCCAAAAATCCCTAACCCAATCATTTTCATCTTAAGTGTTTTTTGTTCAAATACACTTTTGTAATTTTTTAATAAACTATTTATTTTTTCTGGATAGGTTTCCGTTATTCCCTTTTCCGTTATTTGTAAATCATACTTAGTATTAGATAGGGCATTGGCAATGGTTTGATGAAAACTATTTTCTGGTAATAAATATATTTTTTCGTGAATTTCTTTACTTATTTTTTCTTCCAATAAGTGCATTAATTTTTCCTGTGTGTCTAGTAATGCTTGACTTAACTCCGTATTTTTTTCATGTTGGTTCAATATACTAATTATCCCAAAACCATAATAAGGTAGCGCACTCCATTGATTATTTATAAATGAAAAATTATTAGCAAGTTTTACATTATTAGCTTTATACACCTGTTGCTCATACGTTAATTCCTTCCATTGTTTATAATGGTAGTCAATATAATTTAAATCGGTTATAGGTATGGTACTTTCTGGTATCATACTAAATAAGTATTTTCGTTATAGCTAATATAATGAGGTATTTCAAGCGTTTTTCTTCCTTTCACAAAACATTTTGTTACGGTTGGAATGTTGTCAATTAATTTTACCAAAATTAAATCAGCATCTTTTCCAATTGATAAGGAACCAGTATAATGATCAATACCCACGGCTACTGCAGGATGTAATGTGGCTAATTTAACCGTATCCACTAATGTTAAATCATGTTCAAAATATAGTTTAAAAATAGAATGTAAAATTGCAGGTGGGTAATAGTCGGAACATAAACTAGTAACGTGGCCATTTAATATGGCATCTTTTATATTTAAATTACCCGTTAAGGAACCGCCTCTTAATACATTCGAAGCTCCTCCAATTACATGCATGTTTTGTTCATTTGCATAAGCAGCAGTTTGCATATTTATAGGGAATTCACAAATGCTTACCCCCAATGCTTTCATTTCATCAATTTTTTCAATGGTATCATCATCGTGAGAAGCCACTGCAATTCCTTTTTGTATTGCCAATTGAATTAATTGATTCATCTTATCCCCTTTAATATTGGGTCTACTTGCTTTTTCTTCAAAATCTTGAAGTGCTTGTTCTTCCGTTTTCCCATTTTTCATACTCACTTCCATAAACACTTTCTTGGTATATTGACCCTGCCCTGGTGTATGGTCCATTACACTTAACATTTGTATATACCCTTTATTAATGAAATCAATACATTGATCATATGCATCAACTCCTGTTATTTCAAAACGTAAATGAATTTTATTATTAATTAAAGTGTCCCCATTCATGGCTTTAAAAATGGTGTCATAAACTTGTTGCCTGGTGTATTTACTTCTTGAACCATATTCGGCAGTTTTATAACCTAGATGTAAGGAATGATACACGGTGGTAAAACCACATCCATTCATTTTTCTTTCTAATTCTCTAAAAGCTACATTAATGGGCATATCAGCTCCGGGCCTAGGTATAATTTCAGCTTCTAATGCGTCGGTATGAATATCAATGATCCCTGGTAAAATATATTGACCATGAGCATCAATAATGTCTTCTTCTAAATTGGGATCATAATCATAATCATCCATGTTCCCGATAGCTACAATCTTATTACCAACTACAGAAATAAATCCATTTTCAATAATATCCGTTGGTGTTATAATTTTTCCATTTGCAATGGTAAAGCAGTTTTCCATATTATATTAGTTTATAATTATTCCTTTTTCTAAATGTATACGTCTATTCACCAAATGATCTAAAGTATATTCATCATGTGAAATACAAACAAGGGTACTTCCCAATTTTTTTAGACCTAATAGCATTTCAATTACTACATCCTTGGTAGTTGGATCTAAGGAAGCAGTGGGTTCATCAATTAATAGTAATCTAGGTGGATCAATAATAGCCCTTGCAACATTTATTCTTTGTTGTTCTCCTCCGCTAAATGTAACGGGAAATCCAGACCATAATGCTTCGGGTAAGCCTAATGCTTTTAAAATTTGCATTGCTTTTTCATTGGCTTCTTTCGTCATTATTCCTTTTTTTAATAAAGGCTGTGCAACTACTTGTAATGCAGTTACTCTTGGAATCACACTTAAAAACTGTGAGCAATAGTTGATTTCTGTTTTTCTTAAATGTAAAATTTCATAATCATTCAAGGCAACTAAATCAACATTACCTGTGATAGCATTATAATTTATATTTCCACCATCACTTAAATATGTTCTGTAAATGCATTTCATTAAACTTGATTTACCAGAACCACTTTTTCCCGTTAGTCCAATTATTTCACCCTGAGCAACTTCAAAATTTACATCCACCAATGCCTCAATTATTTTGCCTTGCAAAATATGCATGGTAAAAGATTTATTTAAATGCTTTATTTCTAATAATGGATGCATATTATAAAATTGAACTAACTAATAATTGAGTGTAAGGATGTTGTGGATCCTGCAATATTTGATCCGTTAATCCTTGCTCCACAATACGACCATTTTTCATTACTAATGTTCGATCGGTAAGCATTCTAATTACAGACAAATCATGTGATACCACAATCATCGCAATGCCTAATTCCTGTTGTAATTCTCTAATTAAATCCAATACCTTCGCTTGTACAGAAACATCCAAACCAGTGGTGACTTCGTCTAAAAATAATAAGGGTGGATGATTGGCAATGGCTTTTGAAATTTGTACGCGTTGTTGCATACCCCCACTAAAATGGGCTGGCAAATCGTCTAATCTTAAAACGGGAACTTCGGTTTTTTCTAATAAGTTTGTTGCTTTTTCTCTAATGGTTCCTACATGATAGTTACCTGCCATAATCAATTTCTCTGCAATATTTCCTCCTGAAGTAAATTTAAAATTTAACCCATCTCTTGGGTTTTGATAAACCATACCCATTAAATGATTTCTGATGGATCTCTTAGATTGATTACTTTCATTTAATATATTTTTTCCAATATAAGGAGCTCTATTAAATAAAACATGACCACTGGTATGCTCCATATCAAAATAAAGCATTTTAACAATTGTACTTTTTCCAGATCCACTTTCGCCTACAATGCCTAATACCTCACCTGGAAATAATTCAAAATTTATCTTTGCACAAGCTACAATAGCACTAGTTTCAGGACAAATATTGGAATCAAACAAAGGCCCTGTCTTATCAATTGAATTTGAATTAGGTGTACCATATACTTTGGTCAGTCCTTCCACTTTTAATAACCAATTTTCACTATTATGCTTCATGATCTATTTTATTTAAGTAAGCATTTTCGTGTTGAATAGGTGTTTCTTGATTCACTAATTTGTCTAAGAAATTACTATCATTAATTACATAGTGTTTAGATCCATCATCATAATATAATTCGTCTAGGAATGCTTTTTTATATCCTGTTCTAAAACAAGGGATACCTTTAAAGTCTTCTATGTGGAACTTGACATCTTCAAATTCTAAAGGCTCCACTTTTGTATAAGGAGGCACTGCATACAAACGTTTTTCTCTCCCTGCACCAAATAAATGAATGGCTTCTGAATTATTTAAATTGGGGATATCCCATCTTGGAATAGGAGAAGGTGCCATAATATAACGACCATTTACTTTTACAGGATATCCAGCCCCTAACATAATATCGCCATGTCTTACAAATTGTTCGTATAAGGAAACCCACATTTTTGCATAGTCGGCTTCTCCATGCATTTGTCTTGTTTTATTTTCATACCGCTCTACACTTCTTAAAGGCTCTGGCTGAGGAACCTGGTATACAAAAATTTGATTTGCTTTTAAAACTTCTTCTGTAATTCGATGCCTTGTTTGTATAATGGTTGCCTTTTGGGTATCTAAAGTAGTTTCTACGCCCGTCATGGTGTGTACAAAATTTCTCAAATTACAAGCGTTCACACTAGCATCACTACCTTGATCAATAATTTTAAAAATATCTTTAGGGCCAATAATGGCTAGGGTTACATGCAACCCTCCTGTTCCCCAACCTCTAGCAATGGGCATTTCTGGTGATGAATAAGGTACTTGATAACCAGGGATAGCAATTGCTTTTAACAATTTTCTCCTTATTTCACGTTTTGTTGCTTCATCAATAAAAGCAAACCTATATTGTGTTGCAAATTTATTTTGGTCAATCATAATTTATTATTTCAACGGCATTTATTATTTGTTTCTTTCTACAGCCTCTCTAACATTATTTAAGCTAGACTGAAAAGTAACATAGTGTGGTAATTTCAAATGGTTGGTGAATCCCATGGCTTCAATACCTTCACTATGGTATAAAACAAATTCTTGATCATTTGCTGGTAAACTAGGATCTGGATTACGCAAGGTAGTATCTAATATACCCATACAAATTACCTTGGTATCATTTTGTCCAAAACATAAACCATATCCAATTGAAAATAAAGCTACCTCGGCGTCATTTGTTTTTTTTGTTCCCGTAATCATTTCAGCTTCTGTTACTTCCACTGAACCAATATACCTAATACGTCCTCTTGGATCTTTAATCCGCACAGGTACCATACCATACCTCAATTCACCAACGGTAGGATGTACTGATCCAAAACCGCGCATGCTACTATATCCCATACTCATGAGTGCGCCGGTTTCAGAACGCGCCATCATTTGTAATCTTGCTGACCTGGGTGCTGGAAAACGAATAGCTTCTCTTGTGATATCAACTAAACTTTGATCTTCGTTTTTATCTGCTTTTTGTATTAAACCATCCCTATTTAAAATATCAATTACTTTATCATGATAAGTAATGTCCAATAAATTTTCTTTATCAATTTTATCTTCAAATGCTTTTAAAATTTGTGAAAAATCATCCCTAGTCTCAATGGCCTTTTTTACATCTAATATTCTTTGGGAATAATCCATAGAGGGCCCTAATATTTGACCTCCAGGTATTTCTCTAAAGGAGGCTGAAATTTTTCGGCGAACAAACATCTCTCTAGTGTTCAATGTTTCCGAAACAAACCTTCTTTCTAAAGTGGTTCTAAATGCCCTTATAATAAAGGCAGCTTCTAATAAATCACCCTCAGCTTGTTTAATCGCAATGGCAGCATATTCGGGAGCGTATAAACTGCCTTCACTCATTATTTTTCCAACCGCAATCCTTAGTTGAGAAACTATTTGATTTATTTCTAATGGGCTTGTTGCCTCTTTAAGTCTATAAAAATCCAATAGTGCTAAAGAATTTTCAATCGCATCAGCCCCTCCCTTTACTGCAAAATAGCCCATACTAATTTTTTTGAATTATTTGTAATACAATACTTCTCGGTATTGAACATATATTTTCAAAAGCATCAGTCAAAAGTATGTCTACTCCCAATGGGAATTCAGTATTTAAGGATACAATGTTTTGAATGGTTTCAATCGATAAACCATGCACAAATAATATATTTTCAGATTTGATACCTGGTCCAGATAATATTAATTGAAAATTATAATCATCGATAGTACTTGCACTTATTTGAGCAACACTTATAATTATGGTGGCATTTTTTTCAGGATATGAAAGCTCGCCAATTTTACATTCATTAATCAAGTGAGCAATGTCATTACTGCCATTTAAAAAAACATAATCTGCTTTTTCAATGACTTCAATATTAGAACTTGTATTTAAATGAATATAGGTTGCTACATTTTCATTATAGGAACTTGCAGTATGGAAGCTAATATTATTATCAAATAAAGATAAAGCCACAATGGCATTACTGGGATATAATTCAGTGGGCTGATTTAAAGCATATTGCTCAAATGAATAAATTTTTCCAGGATGGCTAAATGCATCTAATAAAACTCTAAATGCCTGTTGTGCATCAAAAATGGGGTCAAATGATACTTCTTTAATCATATTAGTCTTGTTCCATTATTTTAAAATCCACTTTTGTTTTTAATACTTGATTGTACTCTTCTAGTTTTTGTTTTAGCAATAGCTCTTTTTCTTCTGCTATAAAATGTTCCACCTCTTTTAACAAAGTAGGCACTTCGGAATGAAGAAGGGCATCTATGATAGCAATACAGTAAGCCCTTTGAGGTGCATCGCCCATACAATAACCATATCCCAATTGGCCATTTACTGATATTTGACATTCTGTAATAAGTACTTCACCTAAATAAAAGGGTTGAAAATCAATAGAATCTTCAGCTTGAACCATTGTCATTCCCAGTTTTGGAGCAATCACAATTTCTATTGACAAATTAGATTCATGCTTAGTGATAAATTCCACTAACCGATCATTTGAGCAATCACATAAAACCTCATCTATATCCATCTTATTTTATGGTTTAATAAATTAAATTACGATTGATATGTTAACTGAATATTAACTTCAAAAAAATTAATAATAAAACAACAATAACTAGGTCATTAAATTCTAATAATCCGCTTACTTAGTATTTAATTATGGCAACATTAAAAATTATTACCATTAATACATGGAAAGGCGAGGATGCCTATGATGTAAGAATTGAAAATTTAAAGCAACAATTGCTGGCTTTGCAACCTGATATTATACTAATGCAGGAATGCTTTGAAGCCCCCATTATTGAGAAAGATACCATTAGCTATATAAATCAAGCATTTAATTATCATTTGGACTTTATTCAAGCTAGGGAAAAAATAAGAAATTTTGAAGAGTTCCCTGTACAATGCTTCTCTAATATGGCTATACTAAGCCGTCTTCCCATTTTAAATAGCTATCATTATCCACTTCCTTTAGCCAATGGGGATGAAAT
>CAINEG010000145.1 GCA_903847655.1 uncultured Bacteroidota bacterium | reverse complement strand
TGTCCTTGGTTGGATCCTTTTTTAAGGCAATGATGTCCGCAAAACTACCTTCTTTGATTTCTCCTATTTTTCCTGGCATACCTAAAAGTTCGGCAGCTGTAGTAGTAGCAGTTTGAATGGCTTGCACAGGACTTAATCCCCATTCTACAAAATAGGTAAAGTCTTTGGCTTGAGCTAAGTTCCAATCATAACCGCCAATATCAGTACCATAAGCCAATTTCACACCCATTTTAATGGCCTTTTTAAAAGTAGCTTGAATAGACTGTTGAAAATATAAGTTTATTGGACTTCCTAGTTTGGCTCTTCCTTCTGCAACAAATTCATTCACAAATAAAGTAGGGCACCAATAAATTCCTTTCTCAGCCATTACACGCATGCATTCCTCATCCATACCACTTCCATGCTCAATAGTGGAAGCGCCTGCATTGATGGCAGCTAAAATACCATCTCTAGTCATGGCATGTGCCGCTAATTTTTTTCTACTGGTGATGGTTTCATCGCCAATTGCTTTTATTTCTTCTGTGGTGAAATTAGGAATTGACCTAAAGGATCCATCTGCTAAACGGTAATAACCACGGTCTGCATAAATTTTAATCCAATCAGCACCTTGTTCTATTTGTTGTCTTACTGCTCTTCTGGCTTCATCTGCGCCAGTGATTTCGATGACACCTTTTGGAAGATGTAATTCCCAAGCATAATCTGATGCTCTAATTGGGTAATGCCCAGTGGTGTTCATAGCTAAAGTAGAAACAATCATTCTTGGACCGCTAATGACTCCTCTATTGATGGCTTTTTTAAGATCCACATCGGCAAATCCAGCAGCCTCTGTACCTAAATCACGAATGGTGGTAAATCCATTCATCAATGCTTTTTCGGCACTTTTGGTAGCTCTAATGGTTCTATAAGGAATGGACTCCTTTAATGCTTGTACATCATAATCTTCTGAAGTGATGTCGCCTTGCAAAAGCACATGGGTATGACAATCGATCATGCCTGGCATGACAAAATAATTACTTAAATCTATGGTAGAGTCTGCAGGCAATAAACTCGCACTAATAGATACGACTTGATTGCCTTTGATTAAAATATTTTGTTTTTCAGTGACCATACCTGTTTTGCTGTCCAATAATTTACCACACTTGATGAGGATGGTTTTTTGAGCAGACAGATTCAAACAAACAAAAACAGCTAAAGTAAAAACTAAATAACGCATATATATTTTTTTAAAAATTTTAAACCCCGTTTAGTTTAGTATTCGGGACTATAATAGTATAACAATTTATTAAAGAATTTGTTTTTTGTGTAACCAATCCTTCAATAAATTTGGCCAATACACCTCACTGGTGGGGTTTTTCATCCCAAAACCATGGCCCCCTTTTTCATACAAATAAATTTCGGCAGGCACTTTGTTCATTTCAAGGGTTTTTGCATAAATAGTTGAATTGAGCACAGGCACTGCATCATCGTCCTTGGCGTGTACCAAAAAGGCAGGAGGTGAATAAGTATTGATTTGTTCTTCGTTACTAAAATAATGAATGGCTTCCTCGGTCATCACTGGCCCAATAAGACTATTTCTAGAACCGCCATGACCAAAATTTTGAAAACTAATTACTGGATAAATAAGAATTTGAAAATCGGGTCTTAAAGATATATTTTCAGGATTACTAATTTTTACATCGGCATAATGCGTAGCTAAGCTTGCTGCTAAATGTCCTCCTGCGGAAAAGCCCATGACCCCAATTTTTTTGGCATCAATGCCCCAATTGGCTGCATTCAATCTGCACAAATACATAGCCTGTTGTACATCTTGCAAAGGTGCAATGGTTTTATCTATTTGATTGTCTGCATTGGGTATGCGATATTTTAAAACCAGCGCGTTGATACCAATACTATTGAAAAATTCAGCCACATCTGCGCCTTCATGACCAGCAGCTAAAATATAATAGCCACCACCAGGACATATAATCACACAGGGTCTTTTTTCATTGTCCTTAACTGCTCTATAATATTGATAAGTAGGCGTAGAAACTTTTTCAATGATCAATATCCCAGATTGTGTATTGGAGGCTTCTTGGTTTTCATGTTTTTTTTCGTTGGGCGTTACAGTGTACAAGGGTTTGAATTGTCCCATAGTCATGTTCATTTTAAAAAAAATTAATACAAGCAACAAGCAAATACGATGCGTTCTTTTCATAAAATTTATTTTGAACCTTGAATTAACAAACTAAAAAAGTGAATCCCTTTTTGAAAATCAGTAACCAGCATGCGTTCATCAATGCCATGGTAACCTTTGCCATTGGTAATAGGTGTGAAATTGATTACCCCGTCACTCACTTCTCTATAATTTCTAGAATCAGAAGCGCCTAACATAACCATGGGTGCTACAATCACATCATCTACAACAGCAATGATGGCATTCTCTACTCTTTTAAAAGCCTTACTGTTAATGTCTGTGGTAGGGGAAGGCATGGTGCTATAATTGTGATAGTAGGTAATTTTGATATTGGTATCATTCACTGTTTTTTCTACAAAATTGTAGACGTCTTTCTGTGTTTCACCAGGTAAAATTCTACTGTTCACATAGGCGGTTGCATAAGTTGGAATCACATTATCTCTAACACCACTATTAAGGATAGTGGGCACAATGGTGGTTCTTACCATGGCATTGCTGCTAGGTGCATCAGACATTGAACTCAAGACTTGTTTTTCAAAAAGCCATAAGTTGGACAAAGCCATTTTTTTACCAAAATTTTCTGTGTAACTACTTACTCTTTCTAAATAAGCTCTAATGGGCGGTGTTAATTTGGCAGGCATTTGATTTTGTCTCAATTGATACAAGCCTTTGCTCAAGATGTCTATAGCAGTACTTTTAGCTGGGATAGATGAATGTCCACCTGCAATTTGAACAGTTAAAATTAAAGTGACATAGCCTTTTTCTCCTACGCCTATAGAGGCGATGGGTCTTTTCACCTCTTTCATGTCTTCTGTAGAAATTTCACCACCTTCATCTACTACAATGTCAAATCTTTGGTTTTTAGATTTAAAGTATTTCACCACTGCAGTAGCCCCTTTGCCGCTAGATTCTTCATCAGCGCCAAAGCAGAGTAAAATGGTTTGTTTGGGTTGAAATCCTTTAGCCAATTGAGCTTCAGCCGCTTCTAAAATTTCAATCATACTGGATTTATCATCAATCACCCCTCTGCCCCAGATATATCCCTCTTTCACTTCTCCACCATAAGGAACGGCATGCCAAAGTTTCACCGCAGAAGCTTCAACCGGCACCACATCGTAATGTGCCATTAAGACCATGGGTAAAATACTAGTATCGGTTCCTTTCCATTCGTAGATATAATTGAAACTATCTACCACGGTGCGTGGTAAATTTTTATGTACTAAGGGATAAGATTTTTCTAAAAATTTTCTATAGGCAAAAAAAGTAGCGGTATCAAATTCATAAGCATCATTGGGCGTTTCCGTTTTAATTTGAATAGCCTCAGTCATGTGCGCAATGGCTTCTTTGGTCAAAGGCGTTAATTCACTACTTTTTTGATGCGCACCCGGGGTATTGGATAAAGTTTTAAATAAAACTATACCAACAATGGCTAGTAAAACAACTCCAATAAATACCGCAATTTTTTTCATAAAAATATTTTTAATTATAATCTGTAATATACGAAAACTAAGCTATAAAATAAAAGCGCCCCTAGTGGTTACTAGGGGCGCTTTTGGGAGCAAAGGAGCATTTTTTATTAAAAACCTCTTCTTTTATTCATTTCAAAGCGAATTTTATTTAAGAATTCCCTTTCTATTTTTAAAGCATCATTGACTCTGTCATCCGATTTTAAAATAGGCTTTAAATCGGTTTTGTACTTTTTTCTAGCTACTAAGATGGCTTCTTGAAATAAGATTTCATCTTCGGATTTAGTTTTGACAATCTCTTTGATTGCTTTATTGTATTGCTCATAGATTGGCCAAAAGGATTCCGCTTCGCTAGGAGTTAATTCTAGCTTTTCAGTAATGAATTGAATTTTAAAAACCTCAATACGTTCTTTGCGATCTTTTCTGTCTTCTCCTTGCATCCGAGGACCTCTTCTTTCAAACATTTCTTGGTCATCTTCTGGTGGTGGCGGTGGCGGAGGTCTTCGATTTGGACGAGGTTGCGCGTAGGCATTCATCAATAGTAAACCAAATAAGCCTAATAGAAATATTCTTTTCATATAAAATTATTGAATGATTGCTTTTTGTATTTCTTTAATTTCAGATTCTCTTAATTTTTCAAGTGAAGCATTTTCTTTTTTTATTACATAGTCGTAATCTAATTCTGCAATGGCTTCATTGTTGCTGACATAACTTTTCATTTCATCTATCGAAATCTCTTGAATAGAAACAGTTTCAAATTTTGCTTTATTGGCCGTGTTCCATAAATAGGCACCTGCAACAACCAAAATAAAAGCAGCAGCTACAGCAATTTTTGCATAGGGCTGTAAAAAAAATATTTTAAACAAGGAAGGTTTTGTATGATTATTTTTCTCCATTTGAATACGCTGCATCAATCTATCTGGGAAAGATTCAAAATAATTAATTGGCGCATCCGTATTGGTTGAATTAAATCGATTCAAATGATCTTTTTCTATCATAGATTCAACCCATTGCTGGTCCTGCTTTAGTAAATCCTTGTCTGTCTGCATTTTCATTGTTTTAATTGGATGGTCTATAGGTGTTAAAGTTTAAAGCTTTTTGACAAATCGCTCAATTTTTTTTACGGCTTGATGAAAATTGGCTTTGGCGCCCCCAACAGTGGTACCCATCATGGCTGCTATTTTTTCATACTCGCAACTGTCAAAATACCTTAACATAAACACAATTCTTTGTTTTTCAGGCAGTTGTTTAATGGCGCTGTCCAAGGCAATCTGAATTTCGGTAGTTTTTGGTTCGTCGGTGCTGGCGGAGGCATTTTCATAAACGAATAAATCATCATTGGACAGCCTGCTTCCCTGCTTTTTTTGTTTTTGCAGATAATTCAATGTTTCATTGTAAGCAACGCGGAATAACCAGGTGGTGAACTCACTTTCCATTTTAAACCCATCTAATTTATTCCAAACCTTAATCCAAACTAATTGAGCGATGTCATCTGCATCTGCGTGTTCCAAGACCATTCTTTTGATTTGATAATAGACTTTTTGCTGATGCTTGCGCATGAGTTGAGTAAAGACCGCTTCTTTGTCGATGGTTTGCTGAAATTGTATAATAAGCTCTTGGTCGCTTGACATAGAATGCTAATTTAGACAATACTTCGTGAACTCGCTTAAGATTTTAAGCAAACTATATATTTAGCAATTTCAAAGCTTTCCGTATAGGGCAAGCATAAAAAATGCCATCTCTTTGATGGGAGATGGCATCTAAAAAATTATTGCTAGCTATTTTTTAGCGGCTTCTAATTTATGAAAGCTGGTATAAGAAACTAACAATAAGCCAAAAAACACGATGGCCATGATGGTATTGCCCATGGGGTCACCCACCGAAATATGTGCGTTAGCCGCAGTTAAGTACATGATGCCAAAACCAACATAGGCCCATTCTTTAAACCTAGCAGGCACTGCAGGAACAATTAATAAGACCAAACCTATCAGTTGTCCAATACTTACTTCTATGCCAAGGTAACGAGGTATGCCCAAGTGGGTGGCTCCATCAATGGCCATTTTTGAATTCATAAAAATAGCTGTAGAAGCAAATAAGCAAATAATAGTTGTGGTGATCCAATAAATAATCTTAGTTGTTTTCATTACTATATTTTTTGGTTTGATAATAAATTATATATTTTCAAATTCTCCTCTGTTGGTATTTTTGGTTACTTTGCCTGCTTCAAATATTTTCCCATTCATGGCAATAAAAACACCAATAGGTAAAACCTGAACAAAAGCAAGCGCACTCCCTAAATTAAACATTCCATCAGAACTACCAAATTTATAGGGCACCATGGCCCCTGTTAACACAATAGTTTTATTAGGACAATGTTTAGACAAATAAGAGGCGGTATTGGTCATGGTATCGGTGCCATGTGTAATTAAAATTTTGCTTGCAGTTGTTTCATTGCAAGCATTGGCAATCAACTGCCTATCTGCCTCTTCAAAGTCTAAACTATCTTTTAGCATTAAAGTATGAATGGATAAATCCAACCTACTTCTACCCAGGGTGAGCATTTCAAACAAATGTGTTTCATTAAAATACAAGGTCCCATTTAGTTCGTTGTATTCTTTGTCAAATGTCCCCCCAGTAATAAACACTTTAATTGCTGCAGACATGCTTATTTATTTTTGACGAAAGTTATCTCCAATAAAAGAAAGTGCATCAATGATGCCTGTTCTCCAATAAGTCCAATTATGACTACCGTCCCTCATTCTAAATTCATGTGGTACTTTCTTATTGGTCAAGGCGATATGTAATTCTGCATTGCCTATGGTTAAAAAATCATCGTCTCCGCAATCAATCCAATATTTTACAGTAGACAATTCCTTTAATGTTTTTTTCTCAATGATGCCCATTGGACTATTGGCCATCCAAGAAGCAGTTAATCTTTCTTTTCCTTTTAAATTGCTACCCATGGCGCTTCCAAATAAGGTATTGTACATATTTTCAGGTAAGTTCACAATGTCATTATCTGTCCAAACAGCGGCACTTAAAGGAGCCGCCGCAGTAAATAAATTAGGATATTTTAAAGCATAAATCAAAGCCCCATAACCACCCATGGAAAGACCTGCAATGCCTCTGTATTTTCGCTCAGCTTTTACTTTATATGTTTTTTCAATATGCGGAATTAATTCTTTGATGAAAAAATCTTCATAGTTCATCGATCCATCTGCTGCATTAATGTAAAAGCTGGTAAATCCATCCGGGGTAACAATAATCATTGGAGGCATTTTACCATTGGCGATACCTTCATCTGCCAAACGATTGATTTCTCCAAATTGAATCCATCCATCATCTGCGTCTCCGTATCCATGTAATAAATAAGTGACCGGATAGGCGCGCTCACTCGTATTGTAGTCACTTGGCAAGTAAATAGAATAATGTACTTCTTTATTTAAAATAGCACTTTTAATGACTTGTTTTTCTTTCACTATACCTTGTGCAAAAAGTCCGATGGTAAAAGAAAAAATAAATAAAATAACTAGTTGAATTTTTTTCATAAAACTATTTTTAAATTTCTAAAATGTTGAATTAATAAGTATCGTCGTTGATTTCTAACCAATAGCCATCTGGATCTTGCAACCATATTTGATGGATGCCATCGGGGCGGGTAGTAATGGTATTTTTATTTCCACTGACATCTTCAAAAGGCCAATTGGCTGCTCTTAATTTTGCAATAAATACATTAAAATCAGGCTCGGTATAACAAGTGTGTTGATTTTTATAGTACTCTTTTTTTTGCGTCGAGCCTTGTATAACATGTAATTGACTATGCTCTCCGGTTTTAAACCAAATATGTTGTCCATCATGAAATGGTTCTGGTATCGTTTCGAGGCCAATAATTTTTGAATAAAATTCTGCCGTTTTATTCATATCAATCACAAAAACCGCAGTATGGTTGATGTGCACTTTGGTAGTTTTATTTTGTGCATGTATGTTTAAAGCAAAAAATAAACAAAACAGGGTGTAAATGGTTTTCATAGTACGATTCGTTTTTTGTAATTCCAAGATACTAAAAACAAATTGTCAAGATTGAATTATTTTATGGATGCTTTGGTGGATGGCCAAACATGTCATGCTTGTCTAAATTGTGGTTGTCGCCAATGGCTTCTGATTGAATTAATGTACCTATCATTTTTGGACTGTTGGTCGTACTATTGGCTTTATAGGCAATAGGTCCAATAACATTGAGCGCCTTACTCAATAGGGTTTCAGCAGGGTCTCCTAATAATTTAAAAGGCAATACATTGTCTGACACTTGAATATTGGGTAAAAATCCATTCACGGTTCCATAATCAGATTGGTCTAAAGAATTGGCAATTTTAAAAGTTATGGGTTGAAGCCCATAGTTCCATCTTTTTTTATCATCGGTGATGGTAAAGGAGCCTACATTTTTTCCATAAGTATGGTCCCCCACGAGTATCACTTCCATAAATGGTTTTAAATTATTGATGATGAGTTCACTTGCCGATGCGGTGCCGTTGGAAGTAAGTACAAACACCCTATTTAAATCACCAATATTGTTGGCTTCATTTTGAAAATTGGTGACAAAGGCACTGGTTCCATTTTGTTTGGTTAAATATTCGGTATAGGTTGCATTGAATACTTTTTTGTTCATCAC
>CAINEG010000144.1 GCA_903847655.1 uncultured Bacteroidota bacterium | reverse complement strand
ATCAATCAATCTATTCAATAAACCTAGGTGGTTGTTTTTTTGAGCTGATACAGGAAAGTGCAAACAAAGCAACAAGTTAATTATCCAAATTGATTTTTTCATATTGGGGTAGTTTTAAATGGATTATAAAAAAAATGGGGCAGTTTCTAATTTACCTTCAGTTTTTGGGACTTGATCGTAGCCGTTTTTAGCTAAATCCTTATTCACTAGTTGAATGAGTTCGTTCATGGGTAGTTGCTTTGCATGTACTTTTAAATTTTTCAACAAATAATGTGTAAAAGCCCCATTGTATCTGTTATCAATATAAGCATCGGCGCTTAGCTGGTCCGATGCGCAGGCGCTTAATAAGGCTCCATTGAGCGGTTTATTTATAGAAGCCTCGTTGAATGACATTGAGGAGACAGTGCTCATCAAATTCGCTGGTCGATTGATGAATCGATAACGATTGGGATAGTCGTTGTTTGATAATGGCATTGGGGCAACAATGGGGTCTCGAGATAAATCTTCGGCATGACAGGAATCGGATATCCAAACAAAATGTACGCCATTGGGAATGGCTTTAAAAATTTCTGCAAATTCTTTATCCCGAAGGGTAGTGCCTGCCGTCCAATCAAAATCATAAGGGCAAATAATTTCATCATGTCCATCTCTCTCTAATGCTGGATGCTCTGTAGGCATTTGCGCACCATGGCCACTGTAATGAAATAAAATTTGGTCACCCGCTTGTAGATCGCTTAATAACCAATTTAAATTTTCAACAATTCCTTTTTTAGTGGCTTGACGATTGGTTAAAGTTCTCACCTGTTCTTTTTGATAGACAGGGTTAATTTGAGTGATAAAATTGAACATATCATTGATGTCATTGATGCAACCTCTTAATTCATTTCTTGGATCTGGGTATTGATTGATGCCCACTAATAATGCTTTGTTTTTCATTTTATTTTAGCTTTGTTTTACTGAAAATAAAAAATAAAATGATGCTACAAAATATATTCAATACATTTGTTTGATTGGATGAAAGCCTTGCTTAGATTGAATTCTAAAGCATTTGCCTACAATTAAAGCCTAGTAATACTTTGATACTTTATTCTAAATAGAAACATTTCTAAAATTATTTTTTTATGGAAAATCAAATTCAACCCAAAGAAAGTAAAAAAGGTATTTTTACTAGCTTTTTACTTTTTTTAATTGCTATTTTTTTATTGTCTGTTACAGCACCCATTGGATTTATTTTTGCTTTGCTACAAAAATTATTTACTAGAAAAATACAATCGCTACGTGATTATTTATTGGAAGTAGCCTTGGTCTTGGATCAGGCGGGCAATGTAATCATGCAGCATTTTTTAAATGCAGTATTACTTAAAAAATTGCCCAATGCTTATTTGTTTGGCAATAAAAAAGAAACCATCAGCAGTGTGATAGGTAAAAATTCCCTGACGAACTCATTGACAAGTGCGGGTCAATTGCTCAATGGCTTTTTAAATGCCATTGATAAAAACCATACCTTGAATTCAATCGAAGAAAATATCAAAAATTTCTTTACTTCAAATTAATTTTTAAGCTTAGCCAAAAATTACTACCTGCCATAGGGAAGTAATTATTAGAAGTGGTGGTTGCCCCCTCGTAAATATAACTAAAGGTATAACCATTGGGCTCATAGAGTTTATTGAAAATATTATTCGCATACAAATTAATACTTGCATTCCATTTTTGTTTGTTCAATAAAGTATAGGAGGTACTAATATCTTGTAAGAAATAGGCTTTTAATGTTCTTGCTTCATTTTGGGTATTGTCCAAATATTGTTTAGAAACATATTTGCTCGTAAAATTCAAATTCCATTGATTATTTAATTTAACTAGTAAGCTATGATTGGCTGTTAGGTTGGGGGATAAGGCGATAGCTGTATTCTTATGTACAATGGCCAATTGACCACCTTGGTCATAATCGTCTAAGTATTCGGTAAAGGCCTCAATCTTATTTTGACTAAAAGTAAGATTGCTAGAACTTGTGAAGAAGCTATTTATCTTCCAGCTTTCTTCTAATTCAATACCTATTCTACTGCTCTTAGGCACATTGGTTCTTGTATAAGCGCCTACATCATTAATTTTTCCAGTAAGCACCAATTGGTCTTTATAGCTCATTAAATATAAATTCGCTCCCCACTCAAAATTTGAATGTTTGTTTTTAAAACCTAATTCCAAATCAGTTAAAACCTCTTGCTTAGGTTGCTCATTGGTGGCTGCTTCAAAATCATCTCTATTGGGTTCTTTATGCGCTAGGGCAATGCTTGCATAATATTGGGTATTTTTTGTTTTGTAAAACAAACCAGCCTTAGGGTTTATAAAATCAAAATTTCTTTTTACGATTAAAGCTGCATTATGATCAAATCCATACATATTGTGCCCTACATTTCTGTATTGTACATCCACAAAACTGCTGAAAGCCTCGCTGAATTGATGATTCCATTTAAAATAGGTGTTCACATCTTTCTTAATAGCATTGTTAAAATAATAATTAAAATTAGGAGAAATGCCCAAGCTACTTAAATAGGGTAGTCTTCCATAATGCAATCCATCGTAGGTGTTCCAGGCACCCCCAAGGGTATATTTATTTTTACCCTCTTCATAAACTAGTGATGCGATTTGTCCATAAAAATTATTATCCAACCATTTTCTTCTTACCAAATCAATTATGGTGTAAGGATTTGTTCTAGTTGCATTTATAGAATTAGTTGGCGCGTTTACTACATAATCAGACAATAATACGCCGCCTTTGTATTCTTCATAATAACCCTTGCCTCTAGTTAAGAAGATGGCCGTGTTCCAGCTAAGTTTTGAATTTATAGTTTTATTGTAAAACAATTGATAATGCGTTTGTTGGTAATTGTCTGTTTGATTATTGTAAGGGGCATCCATTTTTTCCATCCCTGCAGGATTGTAGGTTCTATTCGTAGCCAATAGTTCTTCGGGAACGCCATACCAGGCTTGGTAGGTTTTTTCCCAGCCTGAGAAAACATTTAATCTTAAAGAAGATTGATCGCCCCAATAGGTAGTACTTAGATAAAATGATTTTAGGTTGGATTTTGCCCGATCCATATATCCATCGCTACTGATATTACTTACACGGCCATCAATTGTAAAATGACCTTTGATTAAACCAGTACCCAATTGCAAAGTATTTTTAAATGTATTGAATGAGCCTGCACTGGATTGAAAGGATAAATATTTTTCAGGATGATAATCATTGGTAGCTAAATTAATGGTCGCACCAAACGCACCGGCACCATTGGTGGAAGTGCCT
>CAINEG010000143.1 GCA_903847655.1 uncultured Bacteroidota bacterium | reverse complement strand
AGCGGACTTGCCATGGTAAGTTTAGGCATGCTTATATATTTATTAGAGTTTCAAAATGCCAAAGGTAAATGGAGTCATTTTTTCGATGTATTTGGAAAGAACCCCTTATTTGTATTTGTATTGAGTGGATTCTTACCACGTGTTTTAAGTTTATTTAGATGGGTAGACCATCAAGACGCAGAAGGAAAGCCAGTATTCACTTCCAGCCTACCTTGGTTTTACGAACATTTTTGTAAAAATATAAATAGTGATTTGCGTGTCGGATCTTTTGTTTACGCATTGTGTGTGATTGCTTTCTTTGGCCTGTTGGCTTTTTACTTAGACAAAAAGAAAATATACATTAAAGTATAATTAGCGCATTTGTGAATTATTGAAAAAGCCCTGCAGCTTTTTCTAGATTTTCCGGCTTGCCCACATCTAATAAAATATCATCGCTATGATCAAAAAAACCAATGGAATGATTGGCCGCTAATTGTAAATAAGCATCTATCAAAGAAAATTTGCCAGTTAATTTTAATGCAGGGTAAAAAGATGCATGTAAAATTTGAATACCGCTAAAGGCTTTGGCTACAATGGATTCAGGGGCAAGTGTTTGATTTTTTGCATCTGCCCATTTTTCTTCTCCGGTGGTATTGTTTCTCCAACCAATTAATTTTCCAGCAGTACTAAATAATAAATTTCTGCTTGAATTTCTATTGGTGACAGCCAAAGTAGCAATATAATTTTCAGCGCCTTCGGATAAAACTTTATCGGCAGCAATTATTTTATCAATAGCTAAATTGGTTAAGATATCCGCATTCATGACCAACCATTTTTTTTCTTTTTCAAAAAAAGATTTTGCCAACAAAACGCCGCCTCCTGTTTCTAACACTTCGCTAGTTTCATCTGAAATAAAAACCTTGCTTCCCCATCCTTTATTCGTTTCAACTGCCTCGATGATTTGATGGGCAAAATGATGCACGTTCACTAGCAGTTCATCGATACCAAATGATTGCAAATATTCTATATTTCTTTGCAACAAAGATTTTCCATTCACTTCAGCCAAGGCCTTGGGATGCTTATTGGTAAAAGGTTTGAGCCTAGTACCTAAACCTGCTGCTAAGATCATTGCGCGCATAGAATATTATTTAAGCCAGTTTTTTTGATTGGTATGTTCCAAAACCGTTTTCACCTTATATTTATTTCTTAAATGTCTCGCTGTTTGTTCAGCAGCATACACACTTCTGTGTTGACCGCCTGTACAACCAAAATTAATATGTAAGGAGCTAAACCCTCTTTTCAAATAATCTTCTACCGTAATGTCTATCAAATCCCAAACACTATTTAAATAAGTATTCATTTTAGTTCTTTGTTCTAAAAAATCTTGCACAGGTTTATCTAAGCCAGATTGTTTTTTATGCTCCTCTACCCTGCCAGGATTTAAAATGCCGCGCATGTCAAATACAAAACCACCCCCATTTTCAGAATCATCTGCAGGGATACCTTTTTTATAACTAAAACTATTGATGGTAATCACCAGTGGGGTAGTTTCATTGGCTGTTGGTGGTGTAAATCTTTGAATGACTTCCTCACTCACCATCCAATTCAATATAGAAGCAAAGACCGGCTTGTCCTTCGCTAAACTATATTCTTGTAAAAAGTTTTTTAAATTTTTTAGCCCCAATGGAATGCTAGTTAAAAAATGAGCCTTTCTTTCAAACAATCCTCTAAATCCGTAAGCGCCCAATACTTGCAGCAATCTTAACAATACAAAACCATGGTATTGTTTTTTAAATTCATTGACATCAAGGGGTGTGGGAAGTAATTTTTGTAATTCATTGATGTAATGAACTAATAATTTTTCTTTCCATTCATTAGAAAGCTCGGCTTTGGCTTGCCACAACAAAGAAGCCAAGTCATAAGGTAAACCGCCTTGCATGCCTCCTTGAAAATCTATAAAAAATACTTCGCCTTCTTTGACCATGATATTTCTACTTTGAAAATCACGGAACATAAAATTATCATACTGATTTTGCGCCAATTGCTCGCTTAACAATTCCAACTCATCAATCAAGGCTTGTTTGTCATAGGGATATTGTAAGGTATCCAAGAAATAATATTTGTAATAAAGCAGGTCGGTTAAAATAGAATGTTTGCCAAAACTTTTAGAAGTCAAACAATGATTGTAATCCAATCCCTGGGCTCCTTGAATTTGTAATTTTGCCAAGGCGGTCAAACTTTTTTGGAATAAGGCAAAAACCGCTTCAGTTTTACCTTCTTGCTCTAATACATCCAATAAAGAGGTAGTTCCAACATCTTCTTGCAAATAAACGGTTTGGTCTTGGTTTACCGCCAGCAGTTGGGGCACGGGCATGCCTCTTTCATGAAAGTGTTGCGCAAAATAGATAAAGGTTTGATTCTCCTTTACATTCAAATTATAGGTAGCAATCCAGGTTTCCGCCCCTTGATTAATTCTAAAATAGATCCGATCTCCCCCACTTTGAGGAATTTTCTGAATGGAATCCCAAGAACTACCCTGAAAAGTATTAAATAGATTTTCTATATGTTTTAAAACTTCTTCCATCGTTTATAGCCCATGCTTTTGACAGTTTAAAAGTAACTATTTAAAAGCGATTAATCATAAAAGCTTAAAAAGGTGTAAATTCAATACAAATCTACTAATTATGAGCATGAAACTAACCCCAATTTTCCTACTAGTTTGTACGTTTTTATCTTTGGGTGCTTGGGCACAAAAAGAAAATATCAAAGGTACAGTGCGCGATGTAAAAGGAAATCCATTAGAAGGTGTCACTGTAAAAGATGCCAGTTCAAAAGCAGTTACCTTAACCAACAACACAGGAACTTATTCTATCAATGTAAAAGTAAATGATGTTTTAGAATTTAGCTTTGTTGGTTTTGAAACAAAAAAACAATTGGCAACTGGAAACAATATCAATGTTGTTTTAATTGCTAGCACTAGCGACTTACAAGACGTTATCTTGGTGGGTAGCAGAGGTATTGGACGTGTTAAAACAGAATCTCCAGTACCTGTAGATGTAATTAAATTAACCGATGTCGGCATTAATACAGCAAGAATGGATTTAACTTCTACTTTAAATTATGTTGCTCCTTCTTTCAACTATAATAAACAATCAGGTGCTGATGGTGCAGACCACGTAGATATAGGTACACTAAGAGGTTTAGGACCAGATCAAACCTTAGTTTTAATTAACGGTAAACGCAGACACAGCACGGCTTTAGTAGGCTTGTTTGGAACTAGAGGCCGTGGAGGATCAGGAGTAGATTTAAATGGTTTTCCGATGTCTGCTGTAGATAGAATTGAAATTTTAAGAGACGGTGCATCGGCACAATATGGTTCAGATGCAATTGCCGGGGTAATGAATATTGTACTTAAAAAGAATACTGGCGAGTGGAATATCACCACGGGTCTTGCAGGTTACAATGATAAAAAATTCAATACTTACCAATTTAAAGACAACCATGATTATTTATATTCCAATCCAATTGATGGAGTGACCAAATCTTTGTCAGCGAATAGAGGTTTTGATTTAGGCAAACAAGGTGGATTTATCAATGTTTCTTTTGACTTATTGGATCAAGGAAAAACCTTCCGTCAAGCAGCTTCTTCAGATATTGCGAATGCAGATGGATTACCAACCAATACATGGAGACAAGGTTTTGGTGATGGCTCTATGAATTCTTTAGGTGCCATGTTTAATATGGAATTACCCATTGATGCCAAAACAAAATTCTATGCATTTGGAAGCTTTAACAATAAAAATTCTGACGCCTATGCTTACACTAGAAACTGGCCAGCCAAATCAAGCCGTTTCCCTGTAAATGCTGATGGCTCTCTAATTTATGTGCCAAGTATTATGTTTGCTTCAGGATCTGGAGATACCAGTTACAATCCACACATACAAGCCAATATTCAAGACATCTCCTTAGCGGCAGGTATTTCAGGCAGCACGAATAGTGGATGGGATTGGGATTTAAGCAATACCATTGGTCGCAATAATTTTCATTATAATGGAGATGGAACTTTCAATGCCTCTATTGTTGGCAATGCAAGTAAAACACATTTTGATGATGGAGGATTTAATTTTTTACAAAACACTACCAATATAGATTTAACTAAGCAGTTTGGTAAAGTAAATGATGGTGGCATTAAAGTATCTTATGGTACGGAGTTGCGTTATGAAGCCTATGGCATTTTTGCTGGCGAACTAGATTCTTACAAAGGTTACAGCAATGCATTTGATCAAGCACCAGGCTCACAGGGATTCCCAGGTTTTAGTCCAGACGATAAATTAAGTAAAAACAGAACCGTTGGTGGTTTGTACGGAGATTTGGAATACACCCCTAACGCAGCTTTATTGTTGACAGGTGCCGTTCGATTAGAAAATTATTCTGATTTTGGCGCCGTAAGCACTTTCAAAACTTCGTTTAGATATAAACTAACTGAGAACTTTAATTTTAGAGGATCTTTTAGTACAGGTTACCGTGCACCTTCTTTACAACAAAAATATTTCAGTAATACTTTGACTTCTTTTTCAGGCGGAAATTTAGTTCAATCTAGAATTGCTAATAATGATGATCCAATAACTAAGCTTGCAGGCATTCCTTCTTTAAAACAAGAAACTTCTACTAATACAAGCTTAGGCTTTTCTTGGAAACCAGCGAAGGGTTTAACATTCACTGTGGATGGCTATTCCATCAAGATGAAAGACAGAGTAGTTTTATCAGGCTTGTTTAGTGCAGGCGATCCAAGCTTACCAGCAGCATTGACGACTAAATTAGATGCTTTAGGCGTTCAGACTGCACAATTTTTTGCCAATGCAGTCAATACCACCAATACAGGGGTAGATGTAGTGACCGACTACCAAGTGAAACTTTCTAATAAAGAAAAATTCAAAGTATTATTTGTAGCGAATTTCCAAAACATCGCCATTGATGCGGTACATGTTCCTGCAGCTTTAAGTACCACAGAATACAATACAAGCACTTTCTTTAGTGATAGAGAAAAATATTTCTTAAAAGCTTCTGCGCCTAAATCTAAATTCTCTATGAATTTTGATTACACTAAAAATAAAATAAGCCTTGGCGCAAGAGTCACTTACTTTGGAGATGTAACCCTTTCTGGCTTTGGCGTGAATGGAGATGGTGTGAATCCAGAAGTACCTGCTGATGCAGATGAATCTGGCAATACCTTGGTTCCTGAGATTTTCTATTACAAAGGAAAGTTCACTACGGATGTTTACCTAAATGTTCAATTGAACAAGAAAATATCTTGGGTGCTAGGCGCCGACAATATCCTCAATACGCACCCCGATTTTGCAGTGAATCCACAAGCAAAATGGTGGGCTGGCGACAACGAAACCGGTGGACCATGGGATGGCGTTCAAATGGGTTACAATGGGATGAGAATATTTAGCAAATTGACCTTTAAGTTTTAATGCTATTTTTTGAATAACTTTAAAGCCTTCTCGTTGATTCGGGAAGGCTTTTTTATTTAATAGTATTTGTAAATAAATTGATTTCTATGAGAAAAATTATTGCCAATTGGGCCATCATTACATTGACAACATTTAGTGCTTCTGCTCAAAACGGCATGGTGGTTTTCCAAACCGATTTTGGCACCAAGGACGGAGCCGTATCGGCCATGAAAGGCGTAGCGAGTTCGGTGGATCCTAGTTTAAAATTATATGACCTTACCCATGATATACCTGCTTACAATATTTGGGATGCCGCTTACCGATTGGATCAAACAGTAACTTATTGGCCTGCAGGTACGGTATTTGTTTCTGTGGTGGATCCTGGTGTAGGTACCCAGAGAAAATCGGTGGTGGTGAAAACAAAATCTGGACATTATATTGTCACACCCGACAATGGTACCCTTACATTAATTGCCAATTCCTTGGGCATTGATTCGGTCAGAGAAATCGACGAAGCCATTAATCGAAGAAAAAATTCCGGTGCATCATATACTTTTCATGGAAGAGATGTGTATGCTTATACTGCTGCGAGATTGGCCGCAAAAAAAATTAGTTATGACCAAGTAGGTAAAATTAGTAGAGATCCCATTACCTCACTTAGTTTTCAAAAAGCTGCATTAGTTGGTAATCAATTAAAAGGAACTATTGATATATTAGACATTCAATATGGTAATATTTGGACCAATATCGATCAAGAAAAATGGAAAAACTTTACTGCCTTAGCGCATACCAAAAATGAAATTCAAGTACAAATTTTTCACGACAAAAAATTAGTGTATACTCGCGCCATGCCTTTTGAAAATACTTTTGGTGGCGTCGGCGTAGGTAAACCTCTTGCCTATTTAAATAGTTTAATGAATTTATCTTTTGCTTTGAATCAAGGCAATTTTTCAGAAAAATATCATGTATACGCTGGTAGCAGCTGGACGGTGGCCGTCAATTGGGTCAAATGATAAATAGAATTTAGCTAGTAAGTCTAATAAAAAATAGAGCGGCCTTCTATTGATTTAAACATTCTGCAATCAAATTATGGAAATGATGCGTTCCTTGCTCACGCAGGGTGGCATACCTTCCATAATGATAAAAGCGAGAACGGATGCCCTCTTGTACATGTTGTACAATTTCTTCATCTTCTTGTTCTACCGTGTCTAATCCATGTCCTGCCCCTTTACCTAATTTACTAGTATCAAAGACAAAACTTAAAAAACTTACCTTAGTATTGCCCGCATCAATAGGTGTAATAATATTGACCGATAAGCCCCATGGATAAAAATTAAACATCATGTTAGGGAATACCCAAAAATAATAGGCTGCAATTTTTTTACCTGCATCTGGATGATCTTTAGGAATATCAAAACAATGTTCGTTATTTTTTGCAATGCCTAGTTGTAAACTTGCATAGGTAAATAACTCGGTAGAATAATCTTTAAAATCTAGAAAAGCATTCAAGCCTGGATGCACAAAAGGAATATGGAAACCTTCTAAATAATTTTCACAATACAAGGCCCAATTGGATTTAATATAATAATCCTTAGATCTACTTGCATCAAAAACTAAATCATCCATAGGCAACCACCCTACTCGCTTTTGCATTTCTTGAAAAAAAAGTTCTGGCCCCATCCCTTTTTTCAACTGCGTAAACAACAATGGACCCCACTTAAATAAAGGCAGTGGATGCAAATGATTGTTCTCTGGAATAAAATTTTCTACAGCAGTAAATTCTGGCATAGAAATAAATTTTCCATCTAAATGAAAAGCCCTGCCATGGTATTTACAACGCAAATGTTTTTGTGCTGAACAAGGTTCATACACCATCAAATTTCCTCGGTGGGTACATACATTGGACAAACAATGTATTTGTTCGTTCGCATCTCGCGTTAATACCAAGGGTTCATCTATATAGTTTTCCAATAATTTAAATGGATGTGCATCCCCTGCTTTGGGCACCATGCCTACATGGCCCAGGTACTGCCAACTGGGGGCAAATATTTTTTCCTTGGAAGCCTCCAAATAAATGGGGTCTAGGTAAAAACTTGTATCAATGGTTTTAGCCCTTCCAATAATAGGATCTATGAAAAATTTACGCATTTGGCCTTTGTTTCAGGCTCAATATACGCCAACCCAATTGATAAAGTCCTGATTTTAAACTGCCTAGAAAAAATATATTGCCAAAATCAGCGTATAAATACGTTGAAAAAAGGGTATAAATTAATCAGTAAAATACTAAATTATTTAGTTAATATTGCTAATAAATTTAGTTTTATGTCATTTATAGATAGAGACCCAGGAGAAGGCATTGCTACCCAACAAATCAATAAAAATTACCAGTCGGGACAAATTATTCAGGCCAATGCCACCGGCTTTGGCGCTGCCTCCGATGATTTTATGGAAAGAGGCATCGACCTTAACGAGCAACTCATTCGCAATAAGCCCGCTACTTTTTTCTTTCGCGTGAACAGCGATGCCATGTTGGGTGCAGGCATTCACATTGGAGATATTTTAATTGTAGACAGAAGTTTGCCCGCCAGTTCTGGCAAGGTAGTCGTAGCTGTTTTGAATGGTGAATTTTTAGTACGCCGTTTACAAATACAAGAGCACAGCATTAGCCTAGTGCCAGAAAATAAAAGATATGGCACCATTCAAGTAGCGCAACTAGAACAGTACAGCACCTGGGGCGTGGTTAGTTTTGTGATACATAGTTTGTAAAGTTTATCTGTACGCCTTAAAATATTTTTCGTGCAAGCCATTGTTGATTGTAATAGTTTTTATTGTTCCTGCGAACGTCTTTTTCAACCCCATCTACAAAATGCGCCCGTAGTGGTGCTTAGTAATAATGATGGTTGTATTGTATCGCGTTCCGACGAAGCCAAACAGCTAGGCATTTCTATGGCCGTGCCTTATTTTCAAGCAAAAGAATTAATTGAAAAAAATAAAGTGCACGCTTTTTCTTCTAACTACCACTTATACGGCGACCTTAGTTGGCGCGTGATGGAAACCATGAGACAGCTGCTACCACCGGGTTGTGTAGAAGTGTATTCGGTAGACGAAGCCTTTTTAGATTTAAAACATATTCCTACCGAAGCCCTACAAGATTTTTGTATCAATTTGAAAAATAAAATAGAAACCTGGACAGGTATTTCTGTTTCTATTGGCGTAGGCCCCAATAAAGTACTTAGCAAAGTAGCCAACCGATTGGCTAAAAAAAATAAGATAAAAACAGGTTGTATTGTGATACTCAATGATACTAAAAAAATTCAAGCTGCTTTACAACAAACACCTATTGATGATATTTGGGGGATTGGTTTTAGTTATAGTGAAAAATTAAAAACCTATGGCCTACATACAGCCTACGCACTTAGCATTAAAGACCTTAGTTGGGGCAAACGTTTTTTAGGAGGCGTTACTGGTATTAGATTGCTCAGAGAATTAAAAGGAGCACAAAGCCATTCCATGCAAGCCCCCCGCACCGAAAAAAAAATGATCGCTACCACACGCATGTTTGGGCGTGAAGTCACCGACTGGCAAGAAATAGAAGAAGCACTTGCTACTTATGCAACGCGTGCTGCCGAAAAACTAAGAAGACAGCACAGTGCTGCTGGCGGCATAAGTGTTTTTTTACTTAAAAAAGCACCCATCCTGATGGAGACTTCCCATTACCACCGAGGAAGGCAAGCAAGTGGCTATACTGTTTTAGACAACCCCACCCAACTTAGCCCAGACATTATTAAGGCCGTAGTGGCCTTAGGCAAAAGTCTATTTGAACCAGGAGAGATTTACAAGAAAGCAGGGGTTATTTTGAGTGATTTTGTACCCGATAATGCACTCCAAACCAATCTATTTGTTGCCCCTGCCGATGCCAAACGTAAAAAACTAATGAATGTAATTGACAATATGAATGCCGCCTACCGCAACGATATCTTAAAATTTGGCACGAGTGGCACGCAGAAAAACTGGAAAATGCGCAGCGAAAGACGCAGCAAACGCTACACCACCCGCTGGCAGGAGCTTTGCTTGGTCAGGTAAATTCAGGAAAATAGGGTGGAAAACGTTTCCATAAAAATTCGTAGAAATGGTTTCACTGATGTATTTTTGCCCAATTTCATACCTATGAGCAAGACGCTGAATTCTAACGAATCTATCTCCACTAAAAAGAAGAAAATTATTGTTTTAGGCAGTGGCCCCAATCGAATTGGACAAGGTATTGAATTTGATTATTGTTGTGTTCATGGATTATTGGCGGTAAAGGAATCAGGCTACGAGGCCATCATGGTGAACTGTAACCCAGAAACAGTTTCTACCGATTTCGATATGGCAGATAAATTATATTTCGAACCCGTGTTTTGGGAACACCTTTGGGAAATCATTGAATTAGAAAAACCAGAAGGGGTCATCGTACAATTAGGCGGACAAACTGCCTTAAAATTAGCCAAACGCTTAAGCGAAAGGGGCATTAAAATAATTGGTACCTCCTTTGATAGTTTAGACATTGCCGAAGACAGAGGTCGCTTTAGTGATTTATTAAAAGAATTAGATATTCCTTACCCTGAATACGGAACAGCTTATAGCGCAGAAGAAGCCATTGAGGTAGCCAACAAAGTAGGTTATCCAGTACTCGTAAGACCAAGCTATGTGATTGGTGGACAAAGAATGCGCATTGTGATTAATGATGCTGAAGTAGAAACGGCTGTAGTAAGTATCTTAAAACATATTCCAAGTAATAAAATATTGATTGATCATTTCTTGGATCGTTGCCAAGAAGCAGAAGTAGATGCCATTTTTGATGGGGAAACTTTTCATGTCATGGGTGTGATGGAACATATTGAACCTGCAGGTATCCATAGCGGTGATAGCAATGCGGTATTGCCTGCCTTCAACCTTACGCCATTGATTGTGGCTACCATGGAATTTTATAGTGAAAAAATTGCGCGCGCTTTAAATATTAAAGGTTTAATCAATATTCAATTTGCAATAAAGGACGATAAAGTGTTTGTAATAGAAGCCAACCCAAGAGCATCTAGAACCACTCCTTTTATTGCCAAAGCATATCAAATACCTTATTTAAACATTGCTACCAAGGTAATGTTAGGCGCGAATAAATTAACAGAATTCACGATGGAGAAAAAACTAGACGGATTCGCCATCAAAGAACCTGTATTTAGTTTTGATAAATTCCCTGGCGTAAACAAAGAATTAGGCCCTGAAATGAAGAGCACCGGCGAAGCCATCCGATTCATCAAAGATTTACGCGACCCTTACTTTAGAAATTTATACAAGGAGCGTTCCATGAACTTAAGTAGATAATTATATAGTCCTTAAGAAAATTTAAGGACTATATAATTTTTTCTCTTATGATTTTTTCAAGACCCCCCATAAACGGGGGTCTTGGTTTTTATTTACGGATTCACCCCATACTGGTCCACTAAATAAATCACGGCGGTCATATTCGCAGCGCCTAAAAGCAATTCGCGTTTATTTACATTTTCAAATACATCGGTTCTAGCATGGTGTAAATCAAAGTAGCGTTGACTATCTGGCATTAGTCCAGATAATACAACATTCTTATCCACTGTTTTTAAGGGGCCTATATCGGCTCCACCGCCACCTGCAGTTATTTCAGTGCCATATGGTTTTAATAAACTAGTCCAAGTTTGAAATTTTTTAAATTGCTCTGGGCTGCATGAAATACCAATTGATCTTGGCGTAAATCCACCCGCATCACTTTCTAGAGCGAAAATATGTTTTTCATTATTTTGTTTTGCCAATTCAGCATATTTGTTACCACCGCGCATTCCATTTTCTTCGTTGGCAAATAATACAAAACGAATCGTACGCTTTGGAACATAATTGTTCGCTTTCATTGCACGCAATATTTCCATTGTTTGAACAATGCCAGCGCCATCATCATGGGCGCCTTCGTTTACATCCCAACTATCTAAGTGACCACCAATGGTAATAATTTCATTTGGAAATTCTGAACCTTTTAATTCAGCAACTACATTGTTCTCATCAGCATCCGGTAAAAAATAACCATAGGTTTGCATTTGAATACGCATCTTTGAAGTTTTAGCAGCTTCCCAAACTGCTTTTGCGTCATTAGGCCCTAAAGCCACAGCAGGAATTTTTGGCAGTGATTCATCATAATGCATACTACCAGTATGAGGCTCATTATCTGGTGCTGTACTTAAAGAATGTATCATCACGCCCACTGCGCCATACTTAGCAGCACGACTTGCACCCGATCCACGATAAACACCAGACTCTCCATAGGCCATAAAAGTTTGGATTCGTGTTGGATCAAAAGCACTATGGTAATAAACAATCTTTCCTTTTACTTCGTCTTTTCTTTTTTCTAGCTCATCAAAATTAGCCACTGCTAATAGTTCTGCTTCTAGCAAACCATTACTTCCTAATGAATTACCTAAAGCTAGTGCAGCTAAGGGTTCATTTTGTGCCTTTCCATTTACACTTACGATGGCTGCAAAATCCTTGCCGCCTCTTTGCCAACTAGGTGTTTTACATGGCTGCATAAAAACCTGATCTGGATGCAAGGCCTCTAAGTTTCTTTTACCCCAAATAGCTGCATTTTGTTGTTGTGGAGATCCTGCCAATCGGCCGCCAATGTTTTTGGTCAACTCTCTTAATAAGTCATAGGCTTTGCCATTGGTCATAATATCATCCACCATTTTTTTAATATTGATACTGTCTTGATTCACTTGTGCTTGCAATATTAAAGGCAAACAAAAAACTACAATTAGCAACTTACGCATGGGTATAAATTTAACATTCAAATAATTCCTAAATATAATTAAACTTTATCAAAGATTTAGTTGTTAATTGCATACACAATAACACAAAAATGAAGATTGGAATTGTTTGCTATCCCACCTTTGGCGGTAGCGGCGTACTAGCAACAGAATTGGGTAAGGCCTTGGCCGAAAAAGGTCATGAAATTCACTTTATCACCTATCAACAGCCTGTAAGGTTGAATGGTTTTCATACCAATATATTTTACCATGAGGTAAGGGTACCTACTTATCCTTTATTTGATTACCCTCCTTATGAATTGGCATTGGCCAGCACCATGGTGGATGTGATTTTAAACCACGATTTAGATTTGATCCATGCCCATTATGCCATACCTCATGCATCGGCTGCCTATACGGCCAAACAAATTGTAAAACAAAAAACTGGTCGTATCGTACCGGTTATTACCACTTTGCATGGCACCGATATTACCTTAGTGGGTCGTGATAAAACTTACGAACCAGTGGTTACTTTTTCGATCAATGAAAGTGATAGCATTACCGCTGTATCTGAGAATTTAAAAGAAGAGACCTACAAGCATTTTGAGATTAAAAAAGACATTGAAGTCATTCACAATTTTGTGGATGTACATAGGTACAATAAAAAACCAGTGGCAGCTTTTAGACAAGTCATTGCACCTAATGATGAAAAAATTATTATTCACGCTTCTAACTTTAGAAAAATAAAGCGAATTGACGATGTCATGGAGATTTTTAAAAATATTCATGCTGCTTTACCTTCCAAATTATTGATGGTGGGTGATGGGCCAGAGCGTCCACTGGCCGAAGATTTAACCAGACAATATGGATTAGAAGCCGATGTGCGTTTTTTAGGTAAGCAAGAACAAATGGAAGAAATTTTAGCAGTAAGCGACGTGTTCTTATTGCCTTCTGAATATGAAAGTTTTGGATTGGCTGCCCTTGAAGCAATGGCCGCAAGTACCGTGGTCATTAGCTCTGATGCGGGTGGATTAAATGAAATTAATATTAATGGAGTCACTGGTTATACCTCCCCTGTGGGTGATGTAGAAGGCATGAGCAAAAATGCCATTGAATTATTGCAAGACGAGGCTAAATTAAAAACTTTTAAACATAACGCTTTAAAAGAAGCAAAGCTTTTTGATATTCATCATATCATTCCTAAGTACGAGGCACTCTATAGAAAATTTTGTAGAACGGGCGACTGCTAATTTTTAGTAGCGCATTTATTGTATAGCTTGATCTATACTTAATTGAATATTCTTTACCGCAGATAAAAGTTGGTCTTCAGTTATACATAATGGCGGAGCAATTCTAATTTTATCTTCTGCAAACAAAAACCAATCGGTAATAATTCCATTAGCTACACAAGTAGCAGCAATTTTTTTAGTAAGTGCTGCTGATTTAAATTGAAGCGACATCCATAAACCTTGATGCGTTCTATTTATTATCGCATCATGATTCATCTGTTTTACTAAAATATTTTCTTTCTCCGCTACTTCTTTTATCCAACCTGAGTTTTGCAATACTTTTAATGCTGCAAGTCCTGCCGCACAAGAAACCGGATTACCTCCGAAGGTGGTAATATGGCCAAGTACCGGACTTTCAGTAAGCAACGCCATCATTCTAGGATGACTAATAAAAGCACCTAAGGGAAGCCCACCGCCCAAGGCCTTGCCTAGCAATAAAATATCTGGCACGATGCCCATTTGTTCAAAGGCAAACATAGAGCCTGTTCTGCCAAAGCCCGATTGTATCTCATCAAAAATAAATAGTACGCAATGTTCTTTACATTTTTGGGCAATGGCAGCTAGCCATTCTTTATTAGCTGGATTAATGCCAGATTCTGCTTGCACTGGTTCCAATATCACACAAGCAACTGTAGAATCAATTTGTTCAAGGTCTTCAAAATGATTATACCTTAATTGAAGCGTGTCTGGCAGTAATGGTCTAAATGCAGTTTTAAAATATTCATCGCCCATTACACTTAAAGCACCTTGGGTACTTCCATGATAACCTCCTATAAAAGAAATGATTTTTGTTCGCTTCGTCACACGCTTAGCAAGTTTCATCGCACCTTCTGTTGCTTCTGCTCCACTACTGGTAAAATAAACCGATTGTAAATTTTCTGGAAGTAAACTTGTTAATGCTTTTGCATATTGTACTTGTGGTGCTTGTATAAATTCTCCATACACAATAACATGCATATACTTTTCAACTTGCTGCTGAATAGCCTTAATTACATCGGGATGACTATGCCCAATATTGCAAACGCTAAAACCAGCAATCATATCTACAAAAGATTTTCCATGCACATCCTTTATATAGATGCCTTGGGCAGAAGCTACTTCGATACCAATTGGCAGATCAGAGGTTTGCGCTAAATGCTGAAAAAAAAGTTGTCTATTATTCATACCGGACATAATAACTATTAAATTGCAGTACAAAAGTCGCATTTTTATGGCAACCATACTCAGCGTTCAAGGAAAAGATCCACAATTTGGTGAAAATTGTTTTATAGCACCCAATGCCACCATTGCAGGCGATGT
>CAINEG010000142.1 GCA_903847655.1 uncultured Bacteroidota bacterium | reverse complement strand
TCTATTTTTGAGTCTAGTCCTATTCCAGACAGTGCAAGAGTAAAAGAGATGGAGGCACAAAAGGAAGTTCGATTGATTCAAAATTTATCTAATTCTGAATTGCTTAAAAACATGATCGGGCAATTAAATAATTTGAGTTTAAGAATGGCCTATCAAACCAAGTCTTTTGTGGAGATAAATTCCATGGTAAAAAATAAAGAAAAATTATTAAAAGCCATCCCTTCCATTCAACCAGTGAGTAATAAAAACTTAAATAGAATTGCGGGAAGCTTTGGCTACAGAATTGATCCTTTGTATAAAGACATTCGTTTTCACCAGGGTTTAGATTTTACTGCACCTTCAGGAACGCCTATTTATGCTACTGCTGATGGGGTGGTACAAATTGCTGGCTTCAATACTGATGGGTATGGAAACAAAGTGGTCATCAATCATGGCTATGGTTATCAAACCCTCTATGGACATATGGTTCGTGTTAAAGCGAGAGTGGGTCAAACTATTAAACGTGGAGAAGTGATTGGGTACATTGGTAATACCGGAAAAAGTACTGGGCCGCATTGCCATTATGAAGTGATCAAAAGAAACGTAAAAGTAGATCCTGTATATTATTTTTATAATGATTTAACTCCTGCTCAATTTGATCGATTATTAAAAGCGGCGGCCACCAATAAACAAAGTTTGGACTAATTAGAATCATTTTTCATGGAACCACAATTACTTCAATTTTTAAATCGCATCATGCGTACCATTGGACTAACTGTTCTATGGATGATGCTCAATAGCACTATTGGCTTGATGTGGGGCTATGCCTATCTAGGCGATCATTGGCAATTGGGCAATATAGTATATTATATTTTTTTAGTGCTAAGCTTGGCAGGGCTACTCTATATTTTATATAAAATATGGCGTCATCCCATTGGCATTAAAATAGACTAAATCAAAATTTTGATTAGCTACTGTGGTCCGCAATGACTTTCCAAACTCCATTTATTTTTTTAAACAAAAGCGTAAAATAACCACTGGCATTGCCTACCGATCTGGTTAAATAAAACTTACCTAAAACAAAATAGTGATCCTTATTTAATGGTTTAAAACTAATCAGTTCAAATTTAAGTTTTCCCATATGGCTGGTGTCTGGGTAATTCTTTTTATAATTATTGAGCGTGGTTGCATAGCCATAACTAGGACCATTCTTGCCCACATAGACCAAGCTATCATTTTCCCAATAGCCAACCATAAAAGATTTTAGATCACCCTTATTCCAAGCCTTGGTTTGATTGGATAGAATTTCACGAATGGCTAGTTCCTCTTTATTTTGAGCGAAAAGGCCTGTACTTAATAAGACAGTCATGAGTAGAAAATATTTTTTCATAAAATTTAGTTTAAACAGTAATTAATGGTATTGAAAAGTTAAGACAAATAAATAAAAACGCCTTAATTTACAGCCATGACTTATCAGCAACATTTAAAAAAGGATCTAAAATTTGCACCGCTTTTAAAGGCCAAGCTCTATACTTTAAAGAAAAGAAAAAATACAGGGGTTAGGCTGATCGCAAGTATTATCAGTCAGCAATTAAACACCAAGGTGGCTAAGATTATTTTTTTACGTTTTTTGGATTTGTACCATGGTAATGAACCAAGCATGCAAGAAGTCATTGATACTCCATTGGAAACCTTACGCAGTATTGGGTTAAGTAGTTCTAAAGTAAACTATGTTCAAAACGTAGCAAGATTTTTTATAGAACAAAAGATCACAGACAAGCAATTGTACATGATGGAGCCTGAAGCGGTGATTGCCTTGTTGACCCAAATCAAGGGAGTAGGTAGCTGGACGGTAGAAATGTTGTTGATGTTTAGTTTAGGGCATGAAAATGTTTTTGCCGTGGACGACTTAGGCATACAGCAAGCCATGATTGGTTTGTATAAAATAAAATATACATCGAAGAAAGAATTACAAACAAAAATGCTAAAAAAGGCAGCTGCTTGGGCGCCTTTTAAAACCTACGCCTGCTTGCATTTGTGGCAATGGAAAGACAACAAAGGAGCTGTTTAAATTAAGCAGAGTTTCTTGCTGCATTAATGACCCCAAACATGGTTCTAGTCAATAGTTTTTCATAAGCAGCCAACAAGTTGGTCTCCAAAACAGGCGATTGAACTTTACACAAAGTATATTGTTGAATGGTTAATAAGGGCAGCACAATGCGGTCTCTTAATAAAATAGAATGCTTAGACACCGTGTCTGCCTCCATTAAACTTTTGGCGTTACTTAATTCTAAATACAACTGAGTAGTCAATTTAAATTCTTCTTTGATGGTATGCCAAATGGGATTAAATGTAATATCAGATTCGATGTATTTAGTGATGGCAAAATTAGACTTCACCATGCTCATCATACTGTTGTCGATTAAAGTTCTAAAAAATGAAATATTGTTGAATAGGGATTGCACTTCATTCCATAAACCTTTTTCTTTCAATACTTGTAAGGCTGTGCCCACACCATAAAAACCTGGCACATTTTGTTTCAACTGGCTCCAACTACCTACAAAGGGAATAGCCCTTAAGTCACTAAAACTTAAAGCAGCGCCAGTGCCTCTTTTAGCGGGCCTGCTTGCAATATTGCTTTTGCTGTAATAATTTAGGGGACTATACTTTTGTAAATAAGGCAAGAACAAAGGATTTTCTTTAAGTTGCTGATACGAGGCATAACTAATATTGCCTAGTTCCTCTAAAATAGATCGGTCTTGTTCGGACAATTGCAATTTGGTATCCGCAAACAATTCATTACTTATACCAGCAGTCAGCAATTGTTCTAAATTGTATTGGGCTGATTGTATGGTACCAAAATTGGAAGTGATGGTTTGTCCTTGTATGGTCAATTGAATTTCATCATTTTCAATTTGATTGCCCATGGAGGCATAAAATTGATGGGTTTTACCGCCACCTCTGGAGGGTGGGCCACCACGTCCATCAAAAAATTTAACTACGATATGGTGCTTTCTTGAAATGGCAGTAAGGGTTTCTTTTGCTTTATAAATACTCCAGTTGGCTTGCAAATAACCACCATCCTTGGTACCATCACTGAAGCCTAACATGACGGGTTGCTGCCCATTCCTATTCGCTAAATGTTTTGCATACAAAGGCTGTTGGTACAATTGATCCATGATGGATTCTGAAGCAGTTAAATCATCGATGGTTTCAAAAAGAGGAACTATATCTACTTTTTCTAAATTTTCGTTCCATCCACACAATCTAAATAACGCATACAATTCCATCACATTGATTTCTGATTGACAATTGCTAATTACATACCTATGACATCCCGCTTCTCCATTCATGGCTTGCACCTGTTGAATGGCATAAATGCTTTCTAAAGTATCTTTAGTGATGGTATCAGTAAAATCGTTTGGATTTAATTGATCTGAAAGCTTACTTAATGCATTGATTTGATCCGCAGCCGTTAAGCTTTCGTAATTTTTTGGGAATAAGCCCATGCCATTTTTTGCAAGCAAGGTTTCATGTACAGTCATTAGTACTTGATGGTGTATTCTGCTGTCTTGACGAATGTCTAAGGAAGCAAAATGGGTACCAAATAAATTCACTTTATGTAAAAGGCTTTCTAATCTTGAAAGATAGAGTGAATGGTCTTCATCAATAATTTTTTTTCTAATGGCTTCTAAGCTGGCG
>CAINEG010000141.1 GCA_903847655.1 uncultured Bacteroidota bacterium | reverse complement strand
TGGGCGCAAAGCTTGAGAGACATTCCTGTTTATGGCACTACCCATGCAGATTATACCATTGCCGCAATTCCTTGCGCTGTTCCTATGAAAGATGAAAAAATTAAAGGGGATTATGAAATTGAAACAGGGCATCAAATTATAGATTGTTTTAAAGAAAGAAATTTAGATTATCAAGAACTAGAAATGATTTTAGTAGGCAACCATGCGCCTTTTACCTGGGGCAAGGATGCAAAAAAAGCAGTGCACAACAGCGCTGTGTTAGAATTCATCGCAAAAACTGCTTTACTTACAGAACAAATTAATAAGGAAGCAAGTCCTATGAAAGATTCCTTAAAAGAAAAACATTTTCAAAGAAAACATGGCCCCAATAGTTATTACGGTCAATAAAAAATATAATGAGTATGATCCCAGATTTAAAAAAATTAGACGTTTGGTTTATTACAGGTAGCCAAGATTTATACGGCGAAGCAACTTTAAAAAAAGTGGCAGAACATTCCAATACCATTGCAGGTTCATTGACGGCTTCTAAAACCATTCCAGTGAATGTAGTATTTAAGCCGGTGGTAAAATCTAGCGAAGAAGTATTGAAAGCCATGCAAGAAGCTAACAATGATAAAAATTGTATTGGCGTTGTTTGTTGGATGCATACTTTTTCACCCGCCAAAATGTGGATCAATGGACTTAAAATTTTAAGCAAGCCCCTACTTCATTTTCATACACAGTTTAATAGAGACATTCCTTGGGAGACCATTGATATGGATTTTATGAATTTAAATCAGAGCGCACATGGAGATAGAGAATTTGGTTTTATCACTGCAAGAATGAATATTCATAGAAAAGTAGTGGTGGGCCATTGGCAGGATGAAGAATCCTTAGAAAAAATAAATGGCTGGGCTAGAGCCGCTGCAGCTTGGCATGATTGGCAGGGTGCTAAGTTTGTGCGCTTTGGTGACAACATGCGTTATGTGGCAGTAACAGAGGGAGACAAAGTAGAAGCAGAAATAAAATTTGGTTACAGTGTGAATACTTATGGCATTGCTGATTTAGTAGCCGTGGTGGATCAGGTTTCAGCAAAAGAAATTGATGAATTGGTGGCTATTTATGAAAAGGAGTACCAGCTACAAGCCAGCTTACTAAAAAATGGCGCGGCACATGATTCCTTAAGAGCCGCTGCTAAAATTGAATTAGGTATTGAAAAGTTTTTAGTGCAAGGAAATTTCAAGGGTTTCACTGATACTTTTGAAGACTTAAATGGCCTTGCACAACTACCAGGTATTGCTGCACAAAGATTAATGGCCAAGGGTTATGGTTTTGCGGGCGAAGGAGATTGGAAGACCGCAGCTTTAGTGAGAGCCATGAAAGTAATGGGCGCTGGTTTAGAAGGAGGCAATTCATTCATGGAAGATTACACTTATCATTTTCAACCCGATAATAGAATGGTTTTAGGCGCACATATGTTGGAGATATGTCCAAGTATTGCAGAAGGAAAACCAAGTTGCGAAATACATCCATTGGGTATTGGTGGCAAAGCAGATCCAGTAAGATTGGTTTTTAATACCACGCCTGGCGCAGCCTTGAACGCCTCTATTGTGGATATGGGTAATCGTTTTAGGTTATTGGTGAATGAGGTCATGGCGGTTAAACCAATACAAGCCTTGCCTTTATTGCCTGTTGCAAGAGTATTGTGGAAGCCTTACCCTAATATGCATACAGGATGTGCTGCTTGGATTTTAGCAGGTGGTGCCCATCATACTTGTTATAGCCAAAACTTAACTAAGGATCATTTAGAAGATTTTGCAGAAATAGCTGGAATAGAATTTACTTTGATTGGAAAGAATACCGAATTAAGCTCCTTTAAAAATGAATTAAAATGGAGTGATGTCTATTATAAAATAAGCCACTAGTGGTTAGTGGCTTATTTTATTTTTTGAAGTATCATTTATTTTAAACTTTTTAAGTAGGCCAAACTTAAAGGAATGTTTTCCATTTCATGATCGCTTTCATCTTCGACAAAGCAATGCACCACTCCATATTTTTTTGCCAACTTAATAATTTCTTTCCAATTGCCCTGACCCATCCCAACTGGCACATCGTTTTCAGCAGGTGTGCCTCCAGTCAAATCTCCTTTGACCCCTTTTTTTAAATCTTTCAAGTGCATTAACTTGAAACGGCCTGGATATTTATTTAACAAAGTCACGGGCATGGTTGCTCCTCCCCCATGCATTACCCATAACACATCCATCTCAAAAGAAACATATTTAGGATTGGTCGATTTAATTATGTAATCCAAAAGCGTTCCATCTTCATAGGGTTGAAATTCAAACCCATGTTCATGGTAACACAAGGTCAATCCATTGTCACTTAATATTTTTCCTGCATTATTAAAAACCTGAACTGCATTTTTAGCATTCTCTAAATTGAACTGACCTTTTTGATGAGGTATCCAAGCACACATCACAAATTTGGCGCCTAAAATTTTAGCCTTAGCTACCACTGCCATTGGGTCTTTCAATAGTTCATCGTATTCGGCACCCGTAGATGGAATGCTTAAGCCTTTGGCATCACAAAGTATTTTATACGCTGTTTCGGTCATTCCCTTAGGGGCATTGCCTTCAATTTCGGTAAAGCCCAAGCTTTTAATTTCATCCAATGTTTTTTCAACCCCCTTTGGAAAATGATCTCTGAAAGTATAGGTTTGAACGCCTATTGGATAAGTAAACAATTTTTGCGCATTCACCCCTACAACAGAAAGTGCAGCAACTATTAAAAATAGTAATGGTTTCATGTAAGAAAATTTTATGGTTAAAGAATTTAATTAATCAGTGCTATTCCATGTATTGCTTAAAAGGCGCAACCAATTCCCATGCATTATTTTTTCACAATCATCGGCAGTATAGCCTCTTTTCATCAGTAAGTTAGGAACAATTTGCAAATCGGCCACAGAATTTATATCATAAGGACATTGTTCTTTACCAAAGGCCCCATCCAAATCGGTACCCATACCAATGTGATTGGTATTGCCCGCTATTTGACAAATATGGTCCATATGGTCAATCATCTTTTCTAAATTACATTGCATACCCAAAGGTGTGGAAAGTCCTCTTTCCCAATCAGGCACCATCATCCAAGCATCTAAAGCAGCACCAATGACTGCATTTTTTTGGATCAATATTTTGATCATCTCATCGCTCAGTTGTCGATTGTGATTGACCAAGGACCTGCAATTGTGGTGACTGGCCCAAATGGTTCCTTGGTATATTTCTATGGCCTCCCAAAATGCATCATCGCATAAATGAGTCGCATCTAAAATCATATTTAGCTTGCCCATTTCTTTTAGCAAAGCTTTTCCTTCTTCATTTAATTTACCTGTAGCATTGGTGCCATTGGCATAGCGGCCAGGCCCATAATGCGCTGGACCCAAAGCACGCAATCCATATTCATAAGCGGTATGCAGGTAATCCAAATTGACAATAGAATCAGCCCCTTCTAAACTAAGTATATAACCCACTGGCTTAACTTGATTAGGCAATTCATTGTTCCATAGTAAAAGATGTGCTGCTAAATCTTGGTTGTTTTTGATTTGAACCATTTCGCCTGCTGCTTCCATGGATTTATACCATTCTAATTGCAATTGAGTTTGATTCCAAGCTGCCTGAGGGCTGGCCCAACCTTTGATGCCTGTGCCAGGCGTTTCTACGCGTGCAATTTGTGTGGCAACTACCAAACCAATATTGCCTGCTCTCAATTCAGGCAAAGCCACTGTGCCATTGCCTCTGTCTGGTTTATCGTTCATCCCTTTTTCCAATAATCGAATGTTTGCTACCGTTTTTTGTAAATCACGGTTCCATTCCACCGCATTCATGGCTAAATCCAAATGAGCATCTACTATGAACATAAATGAAATAAAATTAAATCGTAATTTTTCTTCTGCGTGCAATAACCTCCCATTGATCCACCACTTGGTTGCTTTGCACCACATTAGCAGTGTCATACAATGCTACCGTGGGACAAATATGCACAGGTACTCCATACCAAACATCACCCACCTGATACAAAGAACTATCCGCTACTTTCACTACCAAGTGCTCTTCGCTTTGCCCGTTTGGTTCGGCTTGAGGCGCATTTAAAAAATGAACTCTTGGCATTGGATTTTCAGCAGCCACTGCTTTGTGACCTAAATCCGTACAAATTGTATACGCATCAATAATTGAAATAATTCTGGTCACTACCAAGGCAGCGAATTCAAAAGGCAAATCGGGAAATAAATTTTTATAGCCCCAGTCCCAAAAAACAAAAGTGCCAGGGCTAACTTGTAGGTCCTTTCTTTTAATATGCGAAGAAAAAGAACAAGAACCTGCAACAATCAATGCTAAGCTTTCATTAGAGAAAGCTTCTATTTTTTTTCTCAGCCTGTCTGCATTTTCAAAAGCTTCATCTGCCAAAATATTTCTTTGGTCTATATTAGTTTCACGAATATGCCCATCATAACAATGCAAGCCAATGATTTTTATATTGGGTAGCAATGCAATGGCATTAAATAATTCAATGGCTTTTTCTGTAATAACTCCAGAACGGTTCATGCCAATATTTACATCCATGTACACTTGCAAACTCATCCCCTCTGCTGCAAAAAGTTTTGAGATGGATTGAGCTGTTGCAAGATGATCAATGAGACAAGAAAATTTTGTTGAAGGGAAAGTTTTAATAAGTGTAATCAATCGATCCAACTTTGGCCCCATCAATTGATGAGCAATTAAAACATCTGGTGTTTTGAGCCGGCCAAGCATTTCTGCTTCGGCAATAGTGGCGCATTTATAGTTTTGGATGCCTTTATCCATCATCAACTGACAAACCTCTGCAATTTTATTTGTTTTCACATGTGGCCTTAATTGATCCACACGTCCATCCACCATTTTAATCAATGCATTGATGTTTTCTTTGATCCTATCCGAATACAATACCAAGGAGGGAGAATCAATTTGCGCTATATTTTTTATTTCGTACCAATGCATCTTTAAAAAATTAAATGTTTTCGTTCAATTCAAACATGGCCTCAATTTCTACAGGAATATTTCCCGGAAGCGACCCCATGCCAACTGCACTTCTAACACCCACGCCAAGATCAGGGCCCCAAATAGCTGCAAACAATTCACTGCAACCATTAATGATGTAGGGATGCTTTTCAAAATCATTGGTACAACTGACCATACCCAATACTTTGACTACTCTTTTGATTTTATTCAGTGAACCTAAATTAGCTTTGATAGTGGCTACTATAGCTAGCCCTACTTGTCTGGCAGCCAACTTACCTTCGTCCATAGTTAAGCCAGCGCCTACTCTTCCAATGATTAAACTGCCATTGTCTTGAACTGGACCATGTCCTGAAACAAAACAATGATTGCCATCTACCAATAAAGGCTTGTACACACCCAATGGCTTGGGTGCAGGAGGTAAGCTCAAACCTAATTTTGCAAAATTTTCTTCGGGTGTGCTCATTTTTTTGAATTTTATTAAATGAAATAATTTAAAATAAAAACGCCTATTAATCCTAAAACAGAAACAAGACTTTCCATGATGCTCCAAGTTTTTATAGTCTCTTTTACTGTTAAATTAAAGTATTCTTTGAACATCCAGAAACCTGGATCATTGACATGAGAGAAAAATAAACTTCCTGCGCCAGTAGCGAGTACCATCAAGCAAGGATTGACACCACTAATGGCAATAAGTGGAGCTACAATGCCTGCAGTGGTTAAACCTGCAACAGTAGAAGATCCAATACTCACTCTTAAAATTGCAGCTATGCCCCAAGCCAATAATAAGGGATGCAAAGACAATTTAGTGAGGGGTTGAATTAATTCTGCACTAATGCCTGTATCTAACAATACCTGTTTCAAAGCACCCGCACCCGCAATGATTAGTAAAATAGTAGACACTTCTTTGACCGAATCTCCAATGGGGCCCATTATTTTTTGAATGCTTTTGCCCTGTCTTATACCCAAGGTATACAAGGAAACCAATAATGAAATAAGCATGGCTACAGAAGGATCTCCTATCATATGGATCAAACTAGTAAAACTATTTTTTTGAACAATAATTGAATTCACAATGGTATCTAATCCTATCAACAAGACGGGTAAAAATGCGGCCATTAAACTCGGAAACATACCAGGTAAATTTTCTTCCGCTATTTCATTGGTAGAAAAAATAGCAATAGGTTTCTGTGTGTATTTTTTAAGTGTCACAGAAAAAAGAGGCCCTGCTATAATAATAGTGGGAATGGCAATGAGGATGCCATAAAATAAGGTCAGGCCCATATTGGCATTGAACTGTTGTGCCAATGCAACTGGTGAAGGATGTGGAGGTAAAAAACCATGGGTGACGGATAAAGCAGCCAAAGTAGGTAGTCCTAAATAAACGGCTGATAATTTGTAACGAGCAGCTACTGTAATAATTAAAGGAACCAATAAAACAAAACCAACGCCATAAAACAATGGAATACCCACTATAAAAGCAGTGAGTAACAAGGCCCATTGAATGTACTTAGTGCCAAATAAATGAATTAAGCCCCCTGCAATTTTATTAGCTGCACCACTATCTGCCACCAATTTTCCTAACATGGCCCCCAAACAAAGAATAATCATAAGTGAACCTACTACATCGCCCATCCCTTTTTGAATAGCGCTCATTAATGGGGTAACTCCCATGCCTCTTATTAAGCCTGTACCTATACAAACAATCAAAAATGAAATGAATGGATGCAGCTTTACTACTGTGATCAGCAGCACTAATGATAAAACAGCAAGTAAAAGCAAAACAAGGGTCATAATTCAGGTATGGCTACTTCTAAAGATAAAAAAGAAAACTTATATTTATCTCAAGAACAAGGGGCTTTAAATAAGTATTTTTATCGATTAGAAAATTGATAGAATTGCCGGGGAAAAATCAACTTAAAAGGCTGAAATAATAAACTATGGAACCAACAACTACCCTTTCAAGAAATATTACTGTAGCAGGTTTAGTGGCTACAGGCATCTCCTCTATGATTGGGGCATCTATTTATATTGTTCCTTTCATGTTGCAAAAAAATGTACCTGGTATTGGGCCTTATTTGCTGCCCGCATTTTTTGTTGCCTCTATTCCGGCATTATTTGCGGCACTTACCTATGCTATCTTAGCCAGTGCCATGCCTAGGGCTGGCGGAAGTTATGTCTATGCAAGTAGGTCCATCCATCCTTACTGGGGATTTGTTGCCAGCTTTGCACAGTGGTTTGGCTTATCCATTGTGATAGGCGTAGTAGCTTATATGGTGGTGCCATTCTTTAGAGATGTTTGCGCTGCCATGAATTGGATAAATCTTGTTCATTTTTTTGAAAACAGCGCTACCAAATTATTCTTACCCTTAGGATTGTTATGGTTGTTTATTGGCATCAATATTTTTGGTATCAAAACCTATCAAATGACGATTATTGGACTGGTCATCATTACTTTTATTTTGGCCAGCATTGTCATCGTGGCTGGATTTGTTTATAGCGAAGAAGATTTTATTCAAGGCGTATTGAATAAAGATGGAATAGTGATTACCCATCTGCAAGGAAAGTTCAACTGGCAACAATTTATTTCTGCCAGCGGCATTCTATTTGCTAGTTTTATTGGCTTTGATTCTATTGCCCAAGCAGGTGGTGAAGCAAAAAATCCAAGTAAATCATTGCCCAGAGCCATTATCATCACTATTGTAAGTGTAAGTTTATTTTATTTGTTATTTACTTTCAGTGTGTATAAAATTGCGCCTTGGAATTTTGTACAGGATTTAGCCAATAAAAAAGATATTTCAGCCACCACCTTATTGAATTATGTATTGCCTCCTTTTTGGTCGGTATTGATCATGTTGGGCGCCTGTATTGCCTTATTAAAAGATTTACCTTCGATGATCTTGTCGGTGTCTAGACTACTATTTGCCTGGTCCAAGGATCAATTATTTCCTTCATTTTTAAGTAATATACACCCTAGCTATAAAACTCCGCATTGGGCCATCTTTTTTAGCGGTGTAGTTTCTAGCCTTGGTATACTAGGAAGCCATTTTGCTAGTGATATATTTTTAGGTATCGACATTATGGTCATTGCCATGTTGGTTAATTTTATTTTGATTTGTATGGCTGTACTATTGATCCATCAAAACAATCCTTTATTGGCAAGTCAAATTACCGTTATCAAAAATAAAATGGTGCAAAAGCTAATTGCTGTTTTGGGTTTAATTAGCCTCACTACTTTACTCATCATAAATGTGGTGAATGATATAAGCGCTTCCAAGTCTGCTTGGTATTTTCATGCCACTTATGTATTTGCAGTGGTAATGATTTTAGCAACAGCTATTTTTGCCATCTATTGGAATCAATTAAAAAAATCAGGTCGCTTTGATGCGCAATATTTTAAAAATTTACCTTCTGAATAAATAGAACAATGAATACTACGACAAAACTAAGCGACTCTTTAAGCATTTCTAAAGTACTCATAGGCTTATGGCAGGTGGCAGACTTGGAAAGAAACAACCAAAAATTAGACCCAATAGTGGCCGCCAAGGCCTTGCATGCTTATTATGAGCAAGGGTTTACAAGTTTTGATATGGCCGACCATTATGGATCTGCAGAAGAAATTTCAGGAGTGTTTAAAAAAACCTACGGACTTAAGGACATTCAACTATTAACCAAATGGGTGCCAAGTCCAGGAGCTATTCATCCTGCACAAATTCAAGAGGCCGTAAAATCTTCCTTAAAAAAATTACAAGTAGAGCAAATTCAGTTACTACAATTTCATGCATGGAATTATGCAGACCCAAGTTGGTTGGACTGTTTATTTGGCTTACAAAAATTAAAAGAAGAAGGATTGATCGCCAATATTGGACTAACCAATTTTGATGAAGCACATTTAAATATGGTAATTCAATCAGGCATCCCTGTAGTCAGTAATCAAATATGTTATTCCTTGCTAGATCAACGTGCTGCTGGTAAAATGACCGCAACTTGTTTAGCAAATAATATAAAAATATTGGCCTTCGGTACCGTGGCTGGCGGATTTTTTAGCGAAAAATGGCTTCATCAACCTGCACCAGCCATGACTGAGTCCTTGACCTGGTCGCAGATGAAATACAAAAGATACATTGATGCAGCAGGTGGCTGGAATTGGTACCAAACATTATTAGAAACATTAGATCAAATTGCAAAAAAACACCAAGTAGCCATCGCCACCATTGCCAGTGCTTACATTAAAGATTTACCTGCAGTGGGCGGCGTGATTGTCGGTGCAAGATTGGGTGTATCAGCGCATATGGATGAAAATAAAAAAATACTTACACTAACACTTTTAGAAACTGAACGCGAGGCCATCAAAAAAATATTAGCTCAAGGAAATAGTATTCCAGGGGATTGTGGAGATGAATACCGTAAGCCTCCCTATTTAACTGCAAGTGGCGATTTAAGTCATCATGTTAAAGAAATTGCTTCCCCTTATCCTACCATCAAAGATGCCTCTGGAAAAACTAAGGCATTGTCAGGTACTAGCTGGGAAACCATGGCTGGCTATAGTCGGGCCGTGCGCAAAGGCAATCGAATTTTAGTTTCTGGCACTACCGCCACACATGGTGCAAGTTTGATTGGAGGAAATGATCCTGCCGCACAAGCCCATTTTATTTTTGATAAAATCGAAGGTGCCATTCAATCATTGGGCGGCAAATTAGAAGATGTAGTGCGTACTAGGGTATTTGTCAAAGACATTACACAATGGGAAGCTATTGCCAGAGCGCATGGACAACGTTTTGCTAACATTCAACCAGTGAACACCATGGTTCAAGCCAATTTAATAGGCGATGAATACTTGGTTGAAATTGAAGCAGAAGCCATCGTAGAATAAATTATTGATACGCATTAATGGTTTGAATGGAGCCATCTTTATTGTATTTTAATTCAGTCATTTTAATATTCCTCAAATGTGTTTTACCAGACAATTCTGTGTCATGGTAAAAAAGATACCATTTAGATTTATATTGGATAATGGAATGATGGCTAGTCCATCCTTGCACTGGTTTTAAGAAAATACCTTGGTAAGTAAAAGGCCCATAGACATTATCCCCAATGGCATAGCATAAATTATGGGTATCCCCTGTAGAATAAGTAAAATAATATTTGCCCTTATATTTATGCATCCAAGCAGCTTCGAAAAATCTTTTGTCATTGTTTTGTTCTAAAAAAAGATTTCCGTTCTTGTCCAATATTTTAATTTCTCTTGGTGCTTCTACAAAACTTTTCATATCTGCACTTAACTTAGCTACTCTTGGTAAAATAGCATCTTCAGTAGCCGTCTTAAGTTTGGCATCGGCATGATAAATATTATTATCCCATCTTTGAAGCTGGCCACCCCAAATGCCACCAAAATACATATAATACTCATTGTTGTCATCTTTAAATACAGCAGGGTCAATGCTATAACTACCTTTAATCTCTGCAGGTTCAGCTTTAAAAGGACCCACGGGACGCTTGCTGGTGGCTACCCCTATTTTAAATATATCTGCTTTGTCTTTGATGGGGAAATACAAATAATAGACGCCGTTTTTAAACGCCACATCGGGCGCCCATAATTGTCGACCTCCCCAAGGAATGTCTTTTTTATCAATGGCTATGCCATGGTCAATTACTTTAGCCCCAATCGAATCCATGGAAAAAATATGATAATCACGCATGTCGAAATGATCGCCATTGTCATTTTCAGGAATGCCTGCATCAATATCATGTGAAGGATAAATATAAATTTTATTGTTAAATACATGGGCAGAAGGATCTGCCGTATACATGTGGCTCACTAATGGTTTTGAAATAGGTTTAAAATTAGTCTGTCCTATTCCAACACTAAAAAACAAAGTACCAATAAAACTGAAAATAAAATTTTTCATAGACATTCAATTAATTGTCTTATGAAGATAAGAAAAACTAATTATAATTTAACCGTACTCATACCACCATCAATATGTAAAATTTGACCTGTCACCCAACTAGATTTATCGGTCAATAAAAATTCAACTGCATTAGCGATGTCTTGAGCACTGCCAACCCTTTTAAGCGGATGTCTTTGTGCATTGGCTTCTATTTTTTGATCTGTATTTAATAAAGCGGCAGCCAATGGTGTATTGGTTAAAGATGGCGCTATACAATTCACTCTAATGCTGGGCGCCAATTCTGCAGCTAGGGCCTTGGTCAATCCCTCAATGGCTCCTTTGGAAGCGGCTACAACGGAATGAAAATTAAGTCCTAATTGAACGGCTACAGTGGAAAATAAAACGATAGAAGCATGGTTACTTGCTTTTAAATTAGGCAAGGCAGCTTGAATTAATTTAATCGCACCTACTACTTGTAATTGATAGTCTTTGGTAAAATCATCTGGCATTATACGAGCAAAAGGCCTCAAACTGATGGCCCCTGGGCAATACACCAAACCATCAATCACAGGGGGTAAAAAATTTAACTCGATCTTATCCTCTAAGACATTCAATGGATGGTATTGAATATTAGCATCGTTTATTGGATGTGCATGATAAGTTGCATATACTGTATGCCCTGCTGCAGCTAATTGCTTCGCTACTTGTTCCCCTATACCGGAAGAGGCTCCAATGATTAAATAAGTTGACATAATATAAATAGAAGATTACTCTTTCCAATCAATAGGAATAGATATTTCGTTTTTACGACCAATGAATTCAAAAGGCGCATTGTAGCCTAAAAAATTAAAGCCCCCAATAATTTTTATGTTTTTCTTGTTCAATAAATCAACCAATTCTTTGGTGTACTTATTTATTTTATCATCATTAGCATAACCACCAAAAGAAATCACAGCTGCATACATTTCTTTTGATTGCATGATTTGAACACTGGCATCTTTGGGTTTGGGCAAACTAGATGCATCATACTTTTCAGGCATCACAAAACTCATGGACGAACCCTGCTCACTCATTTCCATTCTTACAGGGGCAGTCATGGCGATACTTTTATTTTGTTCATCTCCCCCAAAAATATAGCCTGCTAATTTTCTAAAACCCCCACTGGCTAATTGTTTGTAGTTAGTGCCAGAGGAATGAATGGTGGCAAATGTAGAGGATGGATAAAAGCGAATTTCAAACCCTTCCTCCAATTTTACCAGTCGGTATTTTTGGGTCTCTATTTTAGGTGCAGAAACAGCTCTAAAAGATTGAAAAACAACAAAAACAAGGCCGATGGCCAATAAAAAATATACTATTTTCATATCTATAATAACATAGAAATAGCCAAAAGGTTTTAAGCTAAAGGGCTATTTTTGGAACCAATTGCCTCTTAGTAGGGGGTTACCTTAAATGAATGATCCATGTTAATGTTTGAAACAGAACGATGTATTGTAAGAAAAATAACAGCCGCAGACGAGGAAGGGTTTTATAGGATCAATGGGAACCCTGAAGTCATGAAGCATATAAGACCTGCCAAAAGTAAGGAGGAATGCGCCATTTTCTTAGACCAAAATATTCAATTGTATAGGCAAGGCTCAATTATAGGCAGGTACCTTGTCATAGAAAAATCCACCACGCATGTAATTGGTATGTTTTCTTATTTATTGCTTTCAGACGAGCTCAATTACCATATAGGCTTTGCCCTGCTTCCTCCCTATTGGGGTAAAGGTTTTGCACTGGAACTAGTAAAATTTGGGGTACCCTATTTTTTCTCCCATCAGCCCTCTAATGCATTGTATGCGATTACCAATAAAGAAAATACAGCTTCTCAAAAGGTTTTATTAAATAGCGGGTTTGAGGCTACTCAAAATTTTCTACTAAACGAGCAAGCACTTGATTTGTATGTAATTAGGAAATAATTGAAATTTTCAACATATTTATTTAAATTGAAGTTCAATAAAAAAATTATATGAAAAAAACATCCCTCTTTTTGATGGTAGGTTTAATTTATTTAACTGCCTGCAATAATGAATCTAAGGGTATTGAAACGAATACCTCTAATTCAACATTAGATTCTACCAATGCAATCGCTGCTATTGAAAAAGCAGATATTGCCTGGGATAGCGCCTCTGCATTAAACTCAGCTGATGGTTGGCTTAGTTTTTACACAGATGATGCCATTATGATGCCTCCAGGTGAAAAAGTATGTTTAGATAAAGCTTCAAGAGCAGCGTCTATCAAAAATATGTTTGCCATACCTGGTGCTTCCATGAGATTTGAAGCAAATAAAGTAGAGGTTTCCAAATCTGCAGATATGGGATACAGTACCGGCGTCTACCATTTTAAATATAAAGATGCTGCTGGAAAAGATGTGCTAGAAACAGGTAAATTTGATGAAACCTGGAAAAAACAAGCCGATGGAAGTTGGAAATGCATTGTTGATATTTGGAATGCAGATCCTGCAAATTAAAAAATAATGAAATTAATATTTTAATTACTTCTGAAATAGTAAGGGGATAGCAAGAATTTAAAAAATTGCTGTCCCTTTTTTTATTCTATGTATTTTACCACCCTGGCCAATTTGCCATTGGCATTCATTCCCTCCAACACCACTTGTAATTTTTTACTCTGATCATTATTGTAGAATTCTAATCGTATCCTAGGATTCTTTTTGTTGGTTAAAACGTAAGGATTCCAATACAAAGTGGCGCGACTATCTTCCTCAAAATTTTCGGCAGGCTTTTCATAATTAGGACTGTAAAATTCTTTAAATACAGAATAGCCGCCTAATACTACATATTCCATACCCTTACTATTGATATTAACATCATTGTTGCTCTTGCCTTGTCTAGTGTAAACAGCTACTGCACCTCCACTTCCCCCACCTATTGATCCAAAGAAAGGAGGTCTCAAGGCTTTAATGTAAGCAATGTCATTAATACGTAAAGTTTGTATGGATTCAATCTGGGTATTCATTTCATTCAAGAAAAAATCGGTTTTAGAACCTCTCCAAGAAGCAGAAGCTTGTGTACCAGAAACGGATATGCTCAATCCAGGAACTTTTGATTGTAAATAAGACAGTACATCTATTGAACCCATGGCACTTGGATCAGAGGATAAGTCAAATGCAAAGCCATCTCCACCTGAGAAAAGACCTTTGGCATATTTTTCATCCAAGATTTGAATAGGCGTCTTAGTTTTAGCTTTAACCACTACTTCTTTCAAAGTCAATGAGGCCATTAACTTTTTTTGCTTTTCTTGCTCTATTAAAAGCAAATTTAATCTGGCTTTGGCAATACTATCATTCCAATTGCGTTTAAAATCGCCCAAATCTACCCCTATACTTTTGAACCCTTGTTTAAATAAACCATTTTCAAAATTAACTACCGATGGGCTATTCTGCCCCCCTTTTCCATTGATGGCATAAAAAATTCTGGAAGTGTCATAATAAAAAACAGATTTATCTTCAAAACTACCATCTTTAGCCACAGGAAGAAACAACATTTTTCTACTACTGTCTTTACCACTAATAATTAAATTTAATAGTAGGTCATTAGGTAATTTAGTAGAGGAGCTACTGTACACTCTACCCGATAGTTTCATCGTTTCAGTTTCTACAGGGTAAGAATACGAAGGTAATACTGCTGCTTTAATTTTATCCCAATTGAATTTTCTCCAACCATTGGTCATCATCACCAAATCTAAATGCGCCGCCACACTGTCAGCATCGCTTGAAAAATAATAAGCCGGATGGTATACCTTACCTCTTATATCATTACTCAATAAAAAATCCGAGTAGATGCTTTGTTGCTCTGGAATAACAATTGAAGCATCTGTAACCGAGATAGACATATTGCTAGCCGCTGTATCCTTTACATAGATTTCAATTATATTTTTTGTTCTTTTATGAACACTTGATAAATCCAAGTTCATCATTGCATTGTATTCGTGCAAGCGATTGTTAACTAGCATAATTCTTTCTGCAATGGGCATCCAATCCTCGGTAAACAAGGAAAATTGTACCACCCCTGTAGACAATTCCTCAATGGGTAAGCCCGCTTTCTGAACTAATTTGTCTTCTCCTTTAAAATCTACTTTGTATAATAAACGTTGATTCTGATGAACAAGCAATCTGGTGTGCTTGTAATTCTGAGCTGCCTCCGAGCTTCGTTCTACTTGCACATAGGCTTTTTCATAGTCCATGCTCACTTTTAAAACTACCCCTTCTTTATTGGCTATTGGCATTGGTGTATTGCCCTTCTGCGCATTTTCATCTGTCCAATTCAATTGGTATTTTTCTCCAGCCACTGGTTTTAATTGAAAAATACCCATGCCATCATGCGCCACTTTTAAAGTGTCAATCACTTTATTTTTATCATTGACCAAGAACCCTTTAATATAAACTGGTATACCACTACCATTAGTGGCTTTAAAAGCTATTTTGCTAATAAGTCCATTCACTAAAACACCTCCCTCTGGAAAAACTTCTACCATAGTTTTTAGTACTGGTGCTATTTTTGTTTTGGTTACTAAACCATCGTTGATGGCTATATTTTTCTCATAAAGAAAAACGCTATCGTCATTGAGCATCCATCTAGTAAATGCTTTTACCCTGACATAGTCGCCTTTGTAATTGGAAGGCAGTTCAAAACTCCCTTTGGAAGAAGATTGAAACAAAGGAGCCGCAGTTTGTTTGATGTAATTCCCATTGTTGTCATACCAAACTACATAAACATTCTTACTTAAATTGGTCCATTCCATTCCATTCAACACATAAAGTTTATAAAATATGGTCTCTCCCACATTGTACATGGTTCTATCAAAATGAATATGTATTTTTTCGTGAGGATATTGTTCCTCATAAATATTTAAAACAGAATCAATGACTTGTGCTTGGGCCTTCACTACTATAAAAGATATTGCCAAGACCACGATAAAATTTAATACAATTTTCTTCATCATCACTTAATTTAGACCAGCCGAGCCAGACGCCCGCATTGGGACTCAAATTTACGCATTGTTTGATTAAATCTAAATTATAAGTGTTAAAAACATCTGTCAATGATACACTCATGTATGAATCAGATTAATCTAATGTTGATAGATGATTGGGTTCAAAGGTGAGTCAATGGTTTCGCCGATGATAGCACCTGGGCACCAAGATGCCCAATCATTTTGTTGATTTTTGTTTTCTGGTGCTTTTAATTTCATATCCTTATCCATATAAATAACAGTCATCACTTTACGCATTTGATTGGTCTGGTTGGGACCAGCTCTATGGTACAACCAACCCTTATGGAAACTTACCTCTCCTATATCAAAAGGCTCTACCACATGAACAAAGCCTTTATTTTTTAAAGCAGTTTCTAAAAACTGTTGGCTTTCATCACTAATTTCCTTGTCACGACCATCTATTAATTGGTCGCTGCCTGCACTGTATTCTAGTGGGCCCCATTCTAGTGGTGTATTTTGTAATGGAATCCATGCAGTTACAGTTTTGTCCGAAGCCAAGGGCCAATAGTATTGATCGGCATGCCAGGGCGTATGCCCGCCATTGGGTTCTTTGTATAAGGCTTGGTCATGGTATAATCTTACGCCAGTCACTTCCATTAATTCAGTAGCAATTTTGGCTAATTTTTTTCCAAATACAATTTCTTTTACCAGTTCAGAATTTTTCCAAATATTCATTATTTGTAAAAAAGCTTTTCCATAGGTATCTCTTTGGTCCATGGCCAATACTTGCTTATTGAGTGTATTAACTTCAGTTGTGATGACCTCATTTAAATAGTCAATTTCTTCTTTACTATAAACTTGCTTCAATTTAATAAACCCATTATTTTTATAAAAATCAATATGATTTTGATCTATAGGGTAAGATTCATTCATCGACTTTAAAATAAGCGCAGGTACTTGTTGCATGACTGTATATTTTAGAATAGTTTAATTTAATAAAAATATAAATAAATTACCTAGATTTTATCTCAAAAGATTAAGATTAATGCTTAAGCTGTTGATTGCTAATGATTTAGAACCAATCAAAAGCATCGGTCTAATTTGACAATCAAGGCCTAATAAACAATCGATGTGTAATTCAAAGGTTTTTGATTATTAATAAAAGGTTGAATGATGTTCTTATGTAAAAGTTGATCAATATCAAGCCTGCCTCTTTTTAATGAGGTCCAGGTATTGGATTGAAACTTGTCATTTTCATTTAGCTGTTTAAATAGAATGACAGAATCTCTACCAATAAATTTATTTCCTATAAAACTGAAGGACTCATGATTGCTCAATGTATCAAATTTAATAACTATATTATTGTTATTTGTAATTGTATTGTTTTTGAAAAGTAAATTTTTAAATTGCTTTTGATCTTGCGCACTGTTCCATATATATACAGCAGCTTTACCGCCAGATTTTAAGCCATCATTCAAACTACTGCAATTGATAATTTTATTATTGTTCCAATTTGAAGCGCCGGCATATTGATAAATGCCATAACCTGCCCCATCATTCTCATAAGAGGTGCAATTTTGTATCACTGCATTGGTCACCCCTCCATCTAAGTCAAACCCACCCCCATCTGAGGCTCCCTCCGGTGTCTTATTGTGATGCGATATACAATTTTGTATCACCACACTATCTGACTCATAGGTCCAAATACCAACAGGTCCATTTCCAATCCTGGGCATATCCCAGCCATTGTTATAAGCTTCGCAATGATCAATGAGCACTTTGGTACATAATCCAACTAATATGCCATTGCCACTATGATTAATGTAATTGGTAGGATCTCCTGGATTATTGAAAGCCTTAGAGTTATTTATGATAATGTTTTTTGAAGATTTTTTATCTGTCCCATCTACCATGATACCCGCGGCTCCATTATTTTCAGCCACACATAAGTCTATATTAATTAAATTGGATGCAAATACATACAACCCAGCTTTTTGAAATCCCTGTATATGTAGTTTAGTTAATTTAATATTTTTAGACATTGATATTTCACATCCATTAGTGGTATTACCCTCTTTTCTTCCATTGCCCACTAAATTCAGATTGTCAATATTAAAATTGGAGCAATTTTTTAAAACAATCGATGCGCTATTCTTTCCATTAATGGTGGCCAAACCTTTACCATAACTCGTAATTAGTATTTTAGCATTTATATTTTCAAAAAGCAAGTTGCCAATAAATACTTCTTTAGCTTTAAAAAGAATGCTATCGCCCTGTTTTAATTCTAAGTCTTTTATTTTACCTATTGATTTATAAGGAGATGATACAGTACCCTCATTTAGGTCATTGCCGTTGAAAGAAAAATAATAAGCTCTTGATTGTTTTTTAGATTGGCTTTGAACATCTATACAATTGCAAACTAAAAATAAAAGAAGTAATGATTTGATTTTATAAGCCATCTGATTCGATTTGAATATTTAGATTCAAATACAATTTATGAAATTATTTCCTCACCTAAATATAAAAATTGATGGTATTCCAAGGATCAATCAGGCTTCAACTTAATCTTGGTAAATATTTGTAAATGTGGGAGGGCTAGTACCGATAAGCTTATGAATAGCAGGGTAAAAATACCAGAGGCATCCTTACTATTGAGGGTTAAAAAAGTGATATAAACAAAGCCAAACCAGGCCATAATAGAAAATGGTGCGGCTTTGAAAAGTAAGGTCTTCCACCCATTAAAGTCATTGGGCATATTAAAAGTGATTCTTATTTTATCAAAGGATAATAAAGAGTGCCAAAAACCAAAATAAAAAGCAAAACAAAGCCATAGAGGCATGTATAAAGCAAAACTAATGAGTATGATTTGCTGTAAAAGTGAATAGAAATAATATTTATTTTTTGAAAAGAAATGTGCTTTGAAAAAGAATAAAATAAAATGAATTAGCGCTAGCCCAATTAAGGTAATAGGATAAATTTTATGTGCTAGTGCCACCCATTGAGTTTCATTAAAAGCAGAGCGCTCCATTCGAATAAAAATCTGCAGGGCAAAATTTATATTCTTAGAAAGCAAAAATAAAATCCATAATAGGCCAATCATTGAATAAGCTATTTTATGCATCCATTTTTCTGTTCTTCCCAACCAATCCATTTCTCCAAAATGATAAGCCG
>CAINEG010000140.1 GCA_903847655.1 uncultured Bacteroidota bacterium | reverse complement strand
TATATTTACTCATTAAGTATTGGTATTTAAATAAAGTATTATGGCAATTAATAAGAACCACGAATTTGAAGACTTAGGTACAAGTAAGTGTGCCATTGTAGAAAAAAATGCAAGTGCTGAGCGTGTACAGTTTTTACAAACTTTATTAGAATTTAATAAATACAAAGTGGTAGTAGTAGATAGCCCTGCGCCTAAAGCAGCCCCTGCTGCACCTGTGGCAGCGCCAGTGGAAGGTGAAGCACCTGCTCCAGCACCGGTGGCACCAGCACCTCCGCCAGCCCCTACAACTTTTACAATAGGAGTAACCGATTTATGTTTTAATGCAACCAATGCCATTTTTGGCCGTCAGTTAAAAACTGCAGATGGACATATTGTTTCACTTGCTTATTGGCAAGAAAAGGAGTCGGTATCTAATGATGAGATTCCTTATTTCGAGCATAAAAAATAGCAGTGAATCTCTCACAGTAAGGCTACAAGTCATTGATTATTACCTAGTTTAGTTTTCTTCTACTAAGCCCTTTATTTTTCCTAATTAGTATCTTCTGTAGAACTGATATTAATCATGTTTTTCAAATTTAGGTTGGGGTATTTTGTTCCTTAATTACAAAATACCAAGCTATGGGAACTACTGTTACAAAAACCAATCCAACTAAAAAGAAATCTTCAAAAAAAATGGCCATCTCCATTATGGATGGCAATGAAGCTGCTGTGCATATTGCTTATAAAACCAGTGAGGTTTGTGCCATCTATCCAATTACACCCTCTTCCACCATGGGGGAATGGGCCGAGGAATGGAGCAGCGATAATAAAGAAAACATCTACGGAGAGGTTCCTAAAATTATAGAAATGCAAAGTGAAGCTGGCGCCGCTGGTGCTATTCATGGATCCTTACAAGGTGGTGCTTTGTCCTCTACCTTTACTTGCTCTCAAGGTTTGTTATTGATGATTCCTAATATGTATAAAATTGCAGGTGAACTCACCCCTACTGTATTTCATATTGCGGCAAGAGCCTTGGCCACCCATGCTTTATCTATTTTTGGTGACCATAGTGATGTAATGGCAGTAAGGTCTACAGGGTTTGCAATGCTATTTGGTAACAATGCACAAGAAGCACAGGACATGGCCATGATTGCCACTTCAGCCACCTTAAAATCAAATATTCCTTTTCTTAATATTTTTGATGGCTTTAGAACCTCTCATGAATTAAATGAAGTGAATGTACTTTCTGATGAAATTATATCCTTAATGATTGACCCAGCAGATGTTGCCAGGCACAGACAAAAAGCATTGAACCCAGAAAATCCATTTATTAGAGGAACTGCTCAAAATACAGACGTCTTTTTTCAAAGCAGAGAAGCCTGTAATAGTTATCATTGGAATACACCCGCCATCGTTGATAAAACTATGCAACATTTTGAAAAACTTACAGGAAGAGCCTATAAGCTTTATGAATACTATGGTCATGAAAATGCAGAACAAGTAATTATTATGATGGGCTCTGGCGTAGGCGCTGTAAAAGAAACCATTGATTATCTAAATAAGCAAGGAAGTAAAACCGGTATGATTGCTGTTCGTTTGTTCCGTCCATTTTCAGTGACTCATTTTATACAAGCTATCCCCGCATCTGTAAAACAAATTGCGGTATTGGATCGTTGCAAAGAAACAGGCGCCATTGGAGAACCTTTGTATATGGACATTGTGAATGCCTTGCATGCAGGTTGGGAAAATGCAATGCCTAAAATAATTGGAGGCAGGTATGGTTTAGCTTCTAAAGAATTTACGCCCGCCATGGTGAAAGCAATTTTTGAGGAATTGGTAAAAGACAAATCTAAGAATGGATTTACCATTGGCATTGAAGATGATGTCACACAAACAAGTTTAGCCTATGATAAAACTTTTAGTTTAGAAGACCAACATTTATTCCGCGGTTTATTTTTTGGCCTAGGTGCCGATGGAACGGTAAGTGCCAATAAAAATACCATTAAAATTATTGGGGACGATACCGACAATCATGTACAAGGTTATTTTGTGTACGATTCAAAAAAATCAGGTTCCTTAACAGTATCTCATTTAAGATTTAGTGAAAAGCCAATACAATCTACCTACTTAATAAATTCAGCTAATTTTGTGGCTTGTCATCATTTTCATTATTTAGAAACCTATGATATTTTAAAAGATGTACAACATGGTGCTACTTTTTTATTGAATGCACCCTACGATACTGAAAATGTTTGGCATCACTTGCCTTATAAAATACAAACAGAAATTATTGAGAAAGAATTAAAGCTATATGTAATTAATGCTTCAAAAGTGGCCAAGGAAACTGGCATGGGCTCACGCATCAATGGTATATTACAAACCTGTTTCTTTGCTATCTCCAATATTTTGCCTAAAGAAGAAGCCATAACTTCCATTAAAAAAGCCATTCAAAAAACCTATGGTAAAAAAGGAGAAAAAATAGTTCAAAAGAATTTTGAGGCGGTCGATAAAACCCTAGAAAATTTAGCCTTATTAGATTATACTAATTTTGCGATTGGCACCAAAGAAATTACACCGGCTGTAACCGATAATGCACCTGCCTTTGTTAAAAATGTATTGGCAAAAATAATTGCAGGGGAAGGAGATGAATTGCCTGTAAGTGCATTCCCTGCAGATGGAACCTACCCATCTGGCACTACTAAATATGAAAAAAGAAATATAGCAGAGCAAGTACCTGTTTGGGATCCAAGCCTTTGTTCACAATGTGGTAAATGCTTTTTTGTATGCCCTCACGCTGCTATACGACCAAAAATTTATGACAATGGTGCTTTAGAAAAAGCCCCTGACTTTTTTAAGCACGTGGCTCCAATTGGAAAAGAATTTAACAAAGAGGGAGAGTCTTATACTTTACAAGTTGCAGTAGAAGATTGTACTGGTTGTACTTTATGTGTTGATGTTTGTCCTATTGAAAGTAAAACTGAAGCAGGACATAAGGCCATTAATATGCAAGATGTACTCCCTTTAAAAGAAACAGAGCGTAGAAATTGGGACTTTTTCTTATCACTACCAGAAATTGATAGAACCAGAGTGGCTAAAACAACAGTGAAAGGATCTCAATTCTTAGAACCCCTATTTGAATTCTCAGGTGCATGTAGCGGTTGCGGTGAAACTCCTTATTTAAAATTACTCACTCAATTATTTGGCGATAGAATGATCGTGGCCAATGCCACAGGATGCTCTTCCATATTTGGAGGCAATTTACCCTCCACCCCTTGGAGTATCAATGCACAAGGACAAGGACCCGCTTGGGCCAATTCCTTATTTGAAGACAATGCAGAATTTGGATTGGGTATTAAACTGGCCACCGATATGAAGCGCCAATATGCTTTTTCATTATTAAAGTCAATGAAAAATGAATTAGGCGAAACCTTAGTAGAGGAAATTGTAAACAATGTCGAGGAAGATGAAGCAGCTATAATTAAGCAAAGAATGAAAGTGAACGAGGTGAAAAATAGATTGAAAAATAGCTCCCATCCTTCTGCCAATTTATTATTACAAGTAGCAGGATTTTTAGAAAAGAAATCTATGTGGATTGTAGGTGGGGATGGATGGGCCTATGATATTGGCTTTAGTGGATTAGATCATGTACTTTCAACAGGAGAAAATATCAATATATTAGTCATGGATACCGAAGTGTATTCCAATACCGGCGGTCAAAAATCAAAATCATCCCCAATAGGTGCAAGTGCCAAGTTTTCTATAAAAGGAAAAACAACAGGCAAAAAAGATTTAGCCATGCAAGCCATGGCGCATGGAAAGGCCTATGTCGCTGAAATAGCCATGGGCGCTAATGATGTACATGCATTAAAAACAATATTAGAAGCAGAAGCTTTCCCTGGACCGTCTATCATTATTGCTTATAGTCATTGCATTGCACATGGTTACGATATGTGTCATGGTTTGGATCAACAATCATTAGCCGTAAAAAGTGGCTACTGGCCATTGTTCCGTTTTAATCCAATGAATGAAAAAGGAAAACGATTTGTCATTGATAGCAAGGATCCTTCCATTCCCATGGAAGATTTCATGTACAATGAAAATAGATTTGCTACCATTAAAAATAATTACCCAGAAAAAGCGACTGAATTTCTAGCCTTAGCCAATGATGGCATGCATGAAAGAATGGAAAGGTTACTGGCATTTAAGAATTTGTAGCCACGCCGGGAATCGAACCTGGATTAGGAGCTTCGGAAACTCATGTACTATCCATTGTACTACGTGGCTGAAAAAACAAATTTAGGCAAAATAAAATTAGGACAAGCAAACCTAAATTTTAGGACCGCCGCAACAATACTTTAATGGCCGCTGGTAAAAATACGCTTGTTGGAAGGGACCTCATAATCTGAATGTCTTCCAATAGCGTAGAAGTATTGGATAAAAATTTAAACACCGTGGCAGCTTGGTTCTTGGCAAATATGCGTTTAAATATTTCAGCGCCTTCCATTTTATGGTGAAATAGAATATCTAGTAATACGGCATCGTAAAATTGGTGTCTTGTATTATGGACCTTGGTTTGTAAAGGCAAGCCATGTTCTAACTGTGTGACAATATTTTTACACTGCTCTTGTATAAACTGAAAAGCATAACCGGTGCTTGCTTTAATAGCAGCCCCTAAAGCCCCAATAGTATAAATTGGAGCCACTGTAGAAGCTAGTGCAATTTGCGTCATAGGAATAGCCCCAATTTCTTCATGTGTTATTGAATATTTCATTCCGGAAAACTCATTGGCTAAATAAGCATCTAGTACTTTATCATATTCCGAAATCTCTAAAACATTGGCTGAAAATATAGTATACTCTACCAAGGCTTCCTTTTCATTTAAAGGCAATTGATACATAAAGGCCGTAGCTCCTTGTTGAGGCACATTAAAATCCATCAGCTTAGCAATCTGCTTATTAAATACGGGTGTATCAAATTGTACTACCCTTCCTTTAAAATGTTGCCATAAAAAAGGGAATTTATTTTTCGAATCCGTACTTGAATCTAAGGAGTTTGAATAAGCAGCAGCGGTAGCTAATTGATTCATTTGAAAAGGTAGTAAACTAGAAAAAACATAGTTACCAATTGCAGCACCACCCTCCCATCTTACACTCGCCCCTTTATTTTTATTAGAAGTATCCAACACCTCAATGCTAAGTATGGTGGCCTCCCTAAAATGAATATTAGATTTAGATTTTGCTTTACTTAGTATGGAATTGTAAAAATCAATTCCCTGTATCATCTTATACGAAAAAGGCGCAGTAGGTAGTTCTTTATTAAATCCTTCTGCATGAATAGAAATAGTAGGCCAGCTATGATGGACTAAGTCTTCAAATGCACTTGCCTCTTTATTCCAGAAACACCAAGTACGATCATTGGTTTTATTAAAAGACCTATCAATCAACAAAATAGATTTGGAAGCTAAATTTGGCGCATCCATTAAATAATGTAATAAAGATAAACCCGCAGCTCCTGCTCCAGCTATGATGTAATCGTAGCTGGATAAATAGTTATTAGAAATTTGGGCATTATTCATTGTTCTGTAAAGCTTCGTCTCGACGCACTTTATCCCAATATTTTTTGGCAACGATTAACATGCCAAAACTTTCTCCTTCTTCTTTGTACAAATGTTTGTGGTGCATCTTGTGTGCCCATCGAATGGCTTTTATATAACGACTGTTTGATTTGGTAAACCACTTAATTCTTTGGTGTATAATTACTTCATGCACTAAAAAATAAGCAAAACCATACATCGCTACCCCAGTACCTATACCCGCTACCCAAATAGGACCTACAAAATTACCATAGAATATACAAGCCATACTAGGAATGGCAAATATTAAAAAGAAAGCATCGTTTTTTTCAAAAAAATGTCCAGTGGGTTGGTGATGATCTTCATGCAAATACCATAAAAAACCATGCATCACAAAACGATGGGTTAACCAAGTAATCCCTTCCATAATGCAGAAAGTAAGTAAGGTCACTAATACAAAAACCATAAATTCTATTTTATTAAATTAAACAACAAATTTACTACAACAAATTCAACTGACTACGAAGTGTAGCCTTGGCTACGATAAATATTTTTCCAGGGGTAGGAATTCTAATTCTTGCTTTCAAAATAGCCTCTGGATGCGTTTTCTTTATTTTTTTAAACAAAGAATAATAATATTTAAAAGCCACATAAACCCCAAACCTAGCTTTTAAGGGGAGCATTTTAATGCCCTCTAAAGCTGCTTCAAAATCGGCCTGAATATCGGCTTCAATCATTTCCTTATCTGCTTGGGTAAATTTTGAAAAATCACAGTCAGGGAAATACATTCTATCTAGTCCTTCAAAATCGGCTTTAATATCGCGTAAGAAATTTACTTTCTGAAAAGCGGCGCCTAAATGTTTTGCTGATGGTTTCAATTTTTCAAATTGAGCCATATTCCCTTCACAAAAAATATGCAAGCACATTAAACCCACCACTTCCGCACTTCCATAAATATAGGTTTGATAAGTAGCTAAATCATATTGCTGCTTATTTAGATCCATTTCCATACTTACTAAAAAGGCTTCTAATAAGGCAGGGTCAATTTTATACTTTGAATAAGTTAATTGAAAACGGTGTAAAATGGGATTTAAACTAATACCCTGCGCTAAGGCTAAATAAGTATCTTTTTTAAATTGAGCAAATAGACTTTCTTTATCATAATCATGAAAAGTATCGACTATTTCATCTGCAAATCGCACAAACCCATAAATATCATAAATAGGCTGACGCAAATCATCATGCAACAACTTAATGGCAGAAGAAAAACTAGAGCTATACAATAGCGTAGTAGTTTTACTGCTTAAGCCAGTGACTTCATTGTATAGTTTTAAATCAGACATTTGTAGGCTGTAAATTTATATAATTTTTATCAATCAGCTCTGCGACCACTTCTCCACTAATTAAACTAGGCGGCACCCCTGGGCCAGGCACCGTTAATTGACCTGTATAATATAGGTTTTTTACCTTTTTACTTTTACAAGATGGCTTTAAAATAGCTGTCTGTAATAGTGTATTCGCAAGGCCATAGGCATTCCCCTTAAAAGAATGATAATCGCTCTTGAAATCGGAAATAGCATAGGACCTTTTATAGACAATACTATCTGCAATAGACTGTCCCCATCTTTGCTCTAAACGAGCAATGAGTTCATTAAAATATTTATCTCGCACTTCCTCGGTATCTCCTTCTAAGCCAGCCGCTACTGGAATTAATAAAAATAAATTTTCACTACCTGTGGGCGCCACCGTAGGATCGGTAACTGATGGTACCGATGCATAAAACAAAGGCTTGGTGGGCCAACTAGGCTCCGTATAAATTTCTTTACCATGAACAGCAAAATCGGTATCAAAAAATAAAGAGTGATGCGTGACACCCGTCAATTTTTTATTCAAGCCTACATAATACAATAATGAACTAGGTGCCATCGTGCGCGTTTCCCAATAGCTAGAATTATAAGATTGATATTTACTTGTTAATAATTTTGTTTCTATATGATGATAATCGCCAGCGCCAATGATTACATCAAATTCATAATGTTTTTGATCTCCTGTGACACTTGATTTAGTTAAACAAGATTTTGCAACTCCATTGGATACCTCTATTTGCAAAGCTTCTTCATTAAAGTGAAATTGAACACCCTGTGCTAGGGCGGTATCATACATGGCTTGCACGATACTATACATGCCAAATTCTGGATACCAAGTGCCTCCTTTAATATCTGCATAGTTCATTAAACTATATAAAGCAGGTGTATTTTGCGGAAGCGCCCCTAGAAATAAAACAGGAAACTCCATTAAGGTTTGAATATAAGGATGTTTGAAAAAACGAGCTACATGTTTTTTCATCGATTGAAATACATCTAATTTAAAAACGCCCTTGATTAAATCAATGTCTATAAATTCTTTTAAAGAAATTCCTGGCTGATGTACTAGTTTACCTACCCCAATATCATACTTGTATTTGGCTTCTTCCATAAACTGATCTAAAGCCTTGGCAGCACCGGGTTCTACGCTTTCTAACAAGGCTGCTAGTTGCGTATAATTAGCGGGCATATCCCAATGCGTTTGATCAAAATAAACACGGTAAGAGGGGTCTAGTCTTTTTAATGTATAAAAGTCGGAAACCTTTTTTCCAAAGGCTGCAAAATAACGTTCAAATACATCGGGCATCCAATACCAACTTGGACCCATATCAAATGTAAAACCCTGGGCTTCAAATTTTCTAGCACGACCTCCAGGTAAATGATGTTTTTCAATAACAGATACCAACCATCCTTTCTTTGCTAAAAAAGTGGCTACAGATAGGCCAGCAAAACCAGCACCTATCACCAATGCTTTTTTAGAAGGCTGAGTCATGTTTTAGTATCGTTGAATTTTCTGTTTTAATATTTTTCTAGCAAAGTGAATACGACTTTTGATGGTGCCCAATGGCTCATTTAATTCTTCTGCAATTTCATTATACTTATACCCTTCGAAATATAAATTAAATGGTGTTCTAAACAATTCAGGCAAGTCGTAGATCATCTGCTTAACTTCTCTCAAATTTAAGTTAGTCACCCCATCATTCAAAACCTTTGTTCTAGTTTGATCAATTAAAAAATCATTGGGTGAATTGTCCAAGATCACCGATTGCTTTGCACGTTTGCGGTAATCATTGATAAAAATATTACGCATAATGGTATACAACCATGCCTTGATATTGGTCCCTACATTATACTTGTCTTTATTAGACAAGGCTCTATACAAAGTTTCCTGAAATAGATCTTTGGCGGCTTCTTGGTCCTTGGTCAGATTAATGGCAAAAGGCTTCAGAAAATCTGCATTTTCAGTAAGTAAGAGGGTAAATTCTGCAGTTGACATAAAATAGTGTTTAACTTTAAGAGAATAAAGCTAAACATAATTGATCTAATAAAACAAGTTTTTGTTTAATTTTTTTTAGAATTAATTAAACAATTTAATGAGTAAACAGCGAAATTTTGTCAATAAACTAGTCAATTT
>CAINEG010000139.1 GCA_903847655.1 uncultured Bacteroidota bacterium | reverse complement strand
ACTAAACGAGGTACATTATTACAAACAATGGGCTCTCTGAAAACGGTACCATCTAAAATATTACGAATCGTCCCATTAGGGCTCTTCCACATTTGTTTTAACTTAAACTCTTCTACTCTTTGCTCGTCTGGGGTAATGGTCGCGCATTTAATACCTACTCCATATTGTTTAATGGCATTGGCCGCATCAATAGTCACTTGATCGTTGGTCTCGTCACGGTACTCCATGCCTAGATCATAATACTTAATATCAATTTCTAAATAAGGAAGAATTAATTTGTCTTTAATAAATTTCCAAATAATTCTGGTCATTTCATCACCATCCAATTCTACTACTGGATTGGCTACTTTAATTTTCTGTCCCATAGTGTATAAAATTTTGTCTGCAAATGTACAAAAACTAGTATTAAAAATAGCTGATTTTAGCTATTCACAATTAAGACTGGAATCTTCACTTTATGCCTTACCGACTCAATGGTTTCGCCAAAAATATAGTCTTTCCAACCTTGATGACGATGGCCTCCCATGACTAGTAATTTAGCCTCATAGGCATCTACAATACCAACGATCTCCTTTACCCTATTTTCATAGCCTAAATAAGTAGTGGCTTTATAGCCTTTTAATTGTAAAGCATTTGCATAGGTATCCAGCCTTGCTTGGTCTTTTCTGGTTTCGATGTCATCACTTGATTCTTGTAAATATTTAGCCGTCGCACTTTCTACCACATGTATAAAAATAAATTCAGTGGCCTGATGCGCATGTTGAATAGCGGTTTTAATAAGCTTTGCATCGGCGATGGAAAAATCAACCGCAATGGCAATTTTATTCACTGGCGCCTCCTGTGACCAATCTAATTCAATCATCTCCCCATGAAACCCTTCTTCCACCTTCGCATGATGTCTTTTTAAAAATATAGGAAAAACAATGATGTATATAAGTAATGCTAAAAATAAAAGTACTAACACAATCAGTAATAACTTTACTAAGCCATTCCCTGAACCATTATAAAAACTAGTGACAAAACCAATTACTAAATTACCATTTAGAAATACTAAAATACTTGCCACTAACCATGCCAGCGTTTTCACTTTCCAATTAATTACAAATTCACCCATGGTGGTTTTGTCACTTACAAAATGTATAAGCGGAATAACAGCAAAACCTAATTGTAAACTTAAAATAACCTGACTCAACACTAGTAGTTCATCTACATGCTCTTCTCCCATTATTCCAATGACCAATATAGCTGGTACAATGGCAATTAGCCTAGTTAACAATCTTCTTATCCAAGGGTTTAATCTTAATTTTAAATAACCTTCCATTACTATCTGTCCGGCTAATGTGCCCGTGACTGTTGAGCTCTGGCCTGCAGCAATTAATGCAATGGCAAATAAAATAGGGGCTAATTTAGATCCTAGCAAAGGGGCCAACATAGCATGCGCTTCTTCAATTCTAGCCACCTGTGTATTGCCTGTAGAAAAAAATGCGGTAGCAGCTAAAATTAAAATAGAGGCATTTACAAAGAAGGCAGCATTCAATGCCACCGCACTATCTATAAAATTATACCAAATAGATTTTCGAATACCCTTGCTGCTTCTTTCAATTTTCCTGGTTTGCACTAAGGCAGAATGCAAGTATAAATTATGCGGCATTACGGTGGCCCCAATAATACCTACTGCTATGTACAAGGCTTCAGGTGATAATTTGGAAGGAATAAACCCTTTAATCGCATAAGATAAATCCGGTTTGGCTATAAACATTTGCATTAGAAAGCTAAAGCCAATGGTGGCTACTAGCACTAATATAAAGGCCTCCATTTTACGAATGCCGTAACGTTGTAAAAATAAAAATAAGAAAGTATCAAAAACGGTAATTAGGGTGCCATACATTAACGGCATTCCTGTTAATAATTTAATACCAATGGCCATTCCTAATACTTCAGCTAAGTCGGTGGCTGCTATGGCCAATTCTGCCAATAAATATAAAATGAAATTGATAAAGGGCGGATAGGTTTCTCTATTGGCTTGGGCTAAATCCAATCTGCGCACAATGCCTAATCTTGCACTTAAACTTTGTAATAATATGGCCATTAAATTACTGAGTAATAAAACCCAAATTAATTGATAGCCAAACTTGGCACCTCCTTGTAAATCGGTGGCCCAATTGCCCGGGTCCATATAGCCCACACTCACTAGATATGCTGGCCCAATAAATGCCAATAGCTTACGCCAACCACGCTTATTTTGGACAGGAACAGATTCGTGCAGGTTATCTAATGACTTTTCTCTCATAATTTATTAATCGCCCCTTCTATTGGACTTTTGAATGAATTTTGCCGTTTTTGAGGCTAGCTGCCTAAGCTCAATAGTAATGTAAATTTAATGATAAAAGCTTTTGAGAAACTCGGTTTGATAGTCTATTTTAGCAAAAAATTGGATCATGGGAAGGTGTTTACTTTTAGGGCTAGTTGCTTTGATGATGGCTTGTGCTGATGAAAAACCAGATTTCACAGGCAATACCCCTATTAAAATCAACGATTTTAATAAAATTTTTAAAGAAGCTGAATTACCCATTGCTTTGTCTGATACCAATTTGAAGCAATATACCGACACCTTGGTCATTGGAAGAAAAGCATTGGTGCAATTTGTACCAGAAGCATTGGTGGAGGAAATTGTAAGTAAAACGGATAAAAAAACTGTTTTACATCCTATCTTAAGGATTGAAAAAGAACAAGAGTATTATTTGTTATTGCGTGTTCAACATGCAAACAGTTTAAAGATTTGCGTAGTGGTTTTTAGCAAAAAAAATAAGTTCTTAGACTTCAAACTAATTACTGAATTTAAAGATGAAAATAATGGATCAAGACGCTATGGGAAAATATTAAACATCAATAAAGAGCCCTCCTTTTTAGTTGAAGAAAATAAAATGAACGAGGACAACTCTTTAATTTATGAAAAAAAGGGCTGGGCCTATACGGACAGTAGTTTTAGATTAATCTATTTTGATAGTAATAAAAAACCAGAAAACACCAAGGTCATCAATCCTTTAGATACCCTTCCAATGAACAATACCTTTAGTGGAGACTATGGAAGAGATGCCAAAAACTTTATTTCAATTCGAGATTACACTACGGCCAATAAATATCAATTTTTCATGCATTTCGAAAGAGACGGCAGGGATTGTTCGGGCGAACTTAAAGGCATCATGAGTTTTACAAAAAATACAGCTATTTATGCTGAAAAAGGAGATGCCTGTATTATTCATTTTAAGATAGAAGGCAATCAAATCAGTATTAAAGAAGATGGCAATTGCGGTAATCATCGCAATATGACTTGTTACTTTAATAATTCTTACGACAAGAAAAGGAAGTCAAAAAAGAAAAAATAATCCACAATTTAGCGGCGCAAACGGTTGTTATCCACAGTTTAATGTGTATTAATTACATTTTCTTTAAATACCATTATATTGCAGCCAAATTACCAAACAAGTTTATATGAGTTTTAGAAACTATCAAGTGCCTTATGCAATCAATGATCAATTCAAAAAAAAGGCAGCTTATTTTTCTATGGAATTTGCCATTCACCAACCCTTAAAAATATACAGTGGAGGATTGGGATTTTTAGCTGGCTCACATTTGAGAAGTGCCTTTGAGTTAAATCAAAATTTAATAGGTGTTGGCATTTTATGGAAATACGGTTATTACGATCAAGCCCGCAATCAAGACCAGACCTTGCAGGTGACTTTCATGGAAAAAATTTATAGTTTTTTAGAAGATACAGGCATTAAATATCAAGTCTTAATTCATGATCATCCAGTATGGGTAAAAGCATTTTATTTAGCACCTAATACTTTTTGCAGTGCTCCCCTGTTTTTGTTGAGTACCGATTTACCCGAGAACGATTATGTATCACAAACCATCACGCACCGTTTGTATGATGCCAATGTTGCTACCAAGGTGGCTCAATTTATTTTATTAGGTGTAGCAGGTGCCAAATTAATTGATGAACTAAATTTTAATCCAGAAGTATACCATTTAAATGAGGCCCATGGATTCTCTGCGGCCTTTTATTTATTGAATAAATACAAGTCATTAGCAGAAGTTAAAAAACGTTTGGTATTCACTACCCATACCCCAGAAGAAGCTGGCAATGAAAAGCATGATATTTATTTATGTCATAAAATGGGCTATTTCTGCGGCTTAACTATGGATGAAGTAAGAAAATTAACAGGCATCGAAGATGATCAGTTCAATCACTCTTTGGCAGCCCTTCGTTTTGCAAGAAAAGCCAATGGGGTTTCTGAATTACACGGACATGTGAGCAGAGAACTTTGGGGCAAATATGAAGGCATTTGTCCGATTACCCATATTACCAATGCACAAAACTGGCGTTATTGGGCCGATAAGCAATTGTACCGTTTTGCAGAAAGCAATGATGATGCTGCTTTTGATGATCGTAAAATGTATTTAAAAAAGCGTGCCTTTGAAATTGTCGCCGATCAAACAGGAAAAGTTTTTGATCCCAATGTATTGACCATTGTTTGGGCAAGACGTTTTGCAGGATACAAAAGAGCCGATTTCATATCCTGGGATTTAGATCGTTTTGAAAAATTACTTTCCAATACAAAATATCCAGTGCAAATTATTTTTGCTGGCAAACCCTACCCTGTAGATCATCCTGCCATTTCTCAATTCAATAATTTAGTACACTTAAGCAAGAACTACAATAATGTAGCTGTATTAATTGGTTACGAATTAGCTTTGAGCAAAAGAATGAAACAGGCTTCTGATGTTTGGTTAAATAACCCACGTGTACCTCGCGAAGCCTCTGGTACCAGTGGAATGACCGCCGCGATGAATGGAGCGGTGAATTTTTCTACAGATGATGGATGGATTCCAGAGTTTATCAACCATGGCAACAATGGTTTTGTAGTACCTAAAGCAGATTATGCAAGCATGAGTACCCAACAACAAGACGATTATGATTTAGATGAAATGTATAAAATATTAGATGAACAAATTGTGCCCATGTATTATGATCAAAAAGATACCTGGCGTCAGATTACACAAAACGGAATGAAAGATGTTCGTTTCCAATTTGACAGTAATAGAATGGCCGAAGAATATTATGAGAAAATGTATAAAGTAGATTAATACTTAAATACTTTTCCATTGGCCATCACTTCCTGTGTGTCTTCATCAAAAGTTACTTTAGCGCCTGTTTTGCAAGCCGCATTGGTCATGATGGTGGCAATGGAATGCTGATAACCCGCTTCCACAGGGGCATTGGGTTGTTTTCTAGTTCTAACACATTCCATCCAATTTCTTACATGCGCTGAAGTAAGTACATCCCCTCCTGTATTGGCAGAAGCCACTACTTTACTTGCATTGTTGGATAAATCATAATTAGGTAATAAATTTTCTTTCATCTGCATGGCTGCCGCAGGTCCAGCCCTAAGTCCTCCATTGGCAGAAACTTTATTGGTCACCAAATTCAATTCTCCCCCATTGGAATAATAGATCTCAGAAGGGTTCTCATCTCCATTGTGCATGCGTGACATAAAGACCACTTGAAAACCTTGGCTAGCATCATTGATGGGGCCATATTCAAATACAGCCGTGGTCGTATCCCAATTTCTTCGACCATCTTTCCAAACATATACACCACCATTAGCGGTAACGCTTCGAGGATGAGGCAATTGACTGAACCAATTCACTGTATCAATTTGATGGCTCATCCATTGTCCTGGCATACCAGAAGAATAGGGCCAAAACAATCGATATTCCAAATATTTCCTGGGATCAAAATCTTCATGGGGACGATTCAATAAAAAACGATTCCAATCTAAATCCTCTTCTTTACATTTTGCCACTAGTTCTGGTCTTCTCCATCTTCCAGGTTGATTGACATTCCAAGTTAATTCCACCATGGTGATAGGGCCAAACTTTCCTGCTTGAATATAATCGGCTGCTGCTTGATAATTAGGGCCGCTTCTACGTTGAGAACCTATTTGAACAATACGATCTGAAGCTTTAATTACTTTAAGTGCGTTACGATTGTCTTCCATGGTTTCTGCAAAAGGTTTTTCACAATACACATCCATTCCCGCTTTCACTGCTTCGGTCGCATGGATGGCATGTTGAAAATCGGCGGTACTAATAAATACCCCATCAATGTCTTTGCCTGCATATAATTCCTCATTGTTGCGGGCTGCTCTGATAGAATGACCAAGGGTCTTTTGTAAAAATTCTGTCCCCTCTTCTCTTCTTATTTTCCATATATCTGAAACGGCTACTATATCAAAATTCAATTCTTTAGAATGATTCAAGAAGCAAGGTAAATGAGATCCTCTAAATCTATCCGAAAATCCTACCACCCCCAAACGTACACGGTCATTGGCACCAATGATATTGCCATAACTTTTAGCACTAAAACCAATCGTGGTAGCATAAGTCGCAGCAGTTGCTTTAACGCCTTGCTTGATAAAATTTCTTCTTGAATTTTTCATAACCTACTTTTATTTTTTTAAACTAGTCTTTATAATTCTTTTATTTTAATACTTCTAAAAGCCACATGCGTCCCATGTTCTTGCAATAATATATGACCTTTCTCAGCCATGCCAAAATTTTTCCAATTGACATATTTACTTTTGGCCACCAATGCATAAAAATATTGCGTCCCTCTTTGGTACTCCACCACTTTCCATCCATTGACCCAATGTTCTATTTTACCATCAGGAAAAACAATAATGCGCCCTCTGTTCCATTGTCCAATAGGAATTTTTTCTCTACGGCCTTCTCCAATTCTTAATGCAGGGATCAAATCATACAAAGAAGCATTGGTCCTATTACCAATAGATCCTTGGAATGCATCAGGATGTTTATCATCATCCAAAATTTGGTATTCTAAACCAATGGCAGAGCCTTTATTGTTTTCCGTTTCAGTCACAAAATATTTTATACCACTATTAGCCGTATCAGACAGTTGAAATTCAAATTGTAAATCAAAAGCATGAAACTCGTCTACCGTAACAATATCGCCTCCATTAGAGGCTTCCGCCCCATTGGTGCCTTTCACGTGCAAAACACCTTCCTTAATATACCAGACATTTTCAGGGAAATAATTTTTATAAGCGCCTCTCCAACCTTTCGTAGTTTCTCCATCCCACAATAACCTTACGCCGTTTCTTTTTTCATCAGCTGAAATGGTATTGGGAATTAAATTCACCACAAATAAATTATCTGGGGCAGTAGGTTTTAAATTCTTGGTTTGAATTTTAATGTTTTTCCATCTTACTTCTTGTCCTGCATCTTTTGAATCTCCTATCTCATGCACTTGCAATGATATGAATCCACTTGGGGTCAAATTGTCTATGATATGTGCACATGGCACTCCATTCACCCAAGTACGAATGCTAGTTCCAATAGCTTCTATTTTATAATGATTCCAAACATTGTTTTTAAAGGCAGTTTTTGCAGCAGTGTTGTATTCCAATGGATACAACCATCCTCTTCTTGCTTCATCATAGACACCCCCACTCCAAGCTCTTGAGGAAGGATCAATTTCCATTTGATAGCCATGAACCCTATTGGGCGTATGTGTGTCAGTGACTTCACATTGATCATTGCCATCGTTGATTTCACTTCTAAATTGAATTCCAGAATTCATACGCACATCCACTTTTAAATCTAATTCCAATATAAAATCACCATATTTTTTTTCTGTAGATAAAAAACTATTGGGTTGGCCAGGAACAGTGCGGCCCACCAACTCCCCCTGCTCCACTGTATATTTTGCTTGGCCATTGTATTGCACCCAACCTTTTAAGTCTTTGCCATTAAACAATGGCTCAAAATTATTTTGTGCCAATAAATGCCCCACAGAGGTCAGCACAATTCCAAGTAATAAAGCAGTAGTTTTTTTCATAAAGTATTCTTTACAATTCTTCCATAGATTAAGGTAAGATAATTATTTTTTCTTTGGGTACCAACCATTTCATGATGCGCCATGCCAATAAATAAGCCGTAGCACAAAAAACAAACATATAACCATAAGCAATGGCCATTTCTTGCTGAATGAGCTGCTTTTGTAAGGTATAAAACTGTTCAAAATGATTGGGATCCATGGCTTGAATAGGTTGCAAAATTTTATCGGACAAATGAGACCATTCTTTTTCTGATAGTTGGATAGGTAAGCCTTTCGTATCTATAGCATGGAGGGTATTTAATTGTTGAATGAAGGGGCCTAATCCCTTTTCATTTGCTACAACGAGGGCCTGCTGAATCCCATTTAATTTATAGGCATCAAATAACCAGCCACCTATTTTGGAAACGACCACGCCTCCCATACCGCCCGCCATGCCGCCCATGCCAATCACTGTTGCAATGGACCGCTTAGGAAACATATCAGAAACGGTAGTATAAATATT
>CAINEG010000138.1 GCA_903847655.1 uncultured Bacteroidota bacterium | reverse complement strand
GTGATTATTGCATACTTGGTTTGTTGCCTTCTTATTTGGAACGCAAACATTCTTCCTTAGTTTACATGGTCAATCATCTAATTCAAACCTCCAAACATCCAGACAGTGGTTTTTATTTAGATGATTTTAAAAAATTAGACGCCACCCTAAAAAAATTAGAAGCAACAAAGCAATCGGTTTGGTTAATTGGTGTGAGTTTTGCATTGACTGATTTTTCCGAAGCTTTTCCACAAAAATTAATACATACCAAGGTGGTGGAAACAGGGGGAATGAAAGGAAGAAAAACAGAATTGACTAGGGAGGAATTGCACAAAGTTTTATCCAATAATTTAGGCACGAATAATATACAATCAGAATATGGGATGACTGAATTACTTAGTCAGGCTTATGCACTTAAAGATGGCCTATTTAAATGTCCGCCTTGGATGAAGGTTTTGGTGGCGGATGAAGAAGATCCATTGGCATTGAAAGAAACTGGCAGGGGCGTATTGCATCTGATCGACTTAGCCAATATTTACAGCTGCAGTTTTATTGCCACAGAGGACTTGGGAGAAGTTTTTGCCGATGGTAATTTTAAGGTCATTGGCAGGGTGGATGCCAGTGAAAGAAGGGGTTGTAGCCTACTAGTGGTTTAGCTTTTGAAATGCTTACCCAATTCTTGAAGGTACCTTGTTTCCAACCCATAATTATATTGTCTTTTGTCCAGACTATCTCGGCTTTTAACAATAAGCGGTAAATCCTGTTGGGTGGCCAGTTTATATTTCTGATTTATTTTCAAGAAATGGTCGCTTCTACTTTTGTTCTGTGTTAAGGTATCTTTTTGTTGTACCCCAAGAATTTTATTGATCAATTTTGGTGAAATTTCTTCCCCTTTTAATTGTTGCTGATACAATACTTGCACCAATTCTTTTTCAATAATAGTTAGTGAATTAATGAAATTATAATTCAATATAGCATTCACTTCCTTGGGCACTCTTTTCTTTCTTTGACGATATAAGACAAAGAAAATAAAAAAGGAAACAATGATTAAAATATATACATTGGGTGTAAAAAAAGGCACCAATGTATTATAATAAAAAGCAACAATAAAATTATTTTTTTTATAAATATAGTCGGCCTCGGTTAAATCAATATCATCTTTACTTATTGTAAAACTAGCAAAACTGGTATTTAAATCTGGATCCAATTTAATCAGGTAGCAAGTATTGCCTAAGTTAAATTGTAGATCTTGGTAAGTAGATTTTGTATTGTATAAATTCAGCCATTTTTGCTTGGCTTCTGAATTCTTTTCTATTTTTAAATTTCCATATAAATTGTTTTCAAAATCTACCCAATGCCAGTCAAAAAATCTTCTAAATAAAAATAATTTCCCAAGGTGTAAGGTGTAAAAATTATCTCTGTCAATCATTTTTTTAAACTCGGGATTGATGGGGCCTAATTTGGTCCAATTTTTAGTTTCAAAATTGAAAGCACAAACACTATCCACTACATTGAAACCTAAATCAAAAGGAGGGTCCTTTAATACAACTATGCC